>NZ_JACJQU010000001.1:600000-846047 GCF_014696825.1 Anabaena sphaerica FACHB-251
AATTCCACTTCCTATAAAGGAAGCGACAGTGCTTGCGGAGATATGATTGGTCCGTTCTCAGGATGCTTGTTTCCATTAATTCCACTTCCTATAAAGGAAGCGACCAGTGGGAGATGAAAGCAGCCGCAATAGAGGCTATTAGAAGATGTTTCCATTAATTCCACTTCCTATAAAGGAAGCGACGTTTATTAAGAAAGAGGAGGTATGTATGACTAAACCAGTCATGTTTCCATTAATTCCACTTCCTATAAAGGAAGCGACGCAGATGATATCAATGAACTCAAGCAGAAGTTTCGTCTAGGTTTCCATTAATTCCACTTCCTATAAAGGAAGCGACCTCATGAGAATGAAGCGGTGGAAGAATCAGAAAAGGTTTCCATTAATTCCACTTCCTATAAAGGAAGCGACCTTCTTTTAACTCATGCTGCTATCGGAAGAATCAAGTTTCCATTAATTCCACTTCCTATAAAGGAAGCGACGTTGTACACTGTGGAGTTAGACACTAACCACCTGACCTGCAAGTTTCCATTAATTCCACTTCCTATAAAGGAAGCGACAACAGGCGATCGCAGATTGTCCTATCAGCAAACTAGAATCGTTTCCATTAATTCCACTTCCTATAAAGGAAGCGACGTATTGGAAGCCCTCAAGGCTGAACCAATGCTCCATATTGTTTCCATTAATTCCACTTCCTATAAAGGAAGCGACTCAGAGAACTTATCAGCTTTCCTGAACTAGACTTTATGCCGTTTCCATTAATTCCACTTCCTATAAAGGAAGCGACTACGAGTAACACAACCTAAAGTTTCTCTAGGTTTAAGTTTCCATTAATTCCACTTCCTATAAAGGAAGCGACACAGCTGGGATAACTTGGGGTATTTCAACCACTCGTTTCCATTAATTCCACTTCCTATAAAGGAAGCGACTCATAGCTGCAAGGATTTGTAGTTCAGGTTTAGCTTGTTTCCATTAATTCCACTTCCTATAAAGGAAGCGACAAAGTACGTCACAGAAATGGGAAGAGTTAACCCACATGTCGTTTCCATTAATTCCACTTCCTATAAAGGAAGCGACTAGAAGATGAGGCACAATGGACCAAAGTCTTGAGTGTTTCCATTAATTCCACTTCCTATAAAGGAAGCGACAGTGAAATAAGAGAACTTGTTGTATCAACAGATAGATATGTTTCCATTAATTCCACTTCCTATAAAGGAAGCGACAGTTAACACCTAAACAACTAGATTCATATAGTAAGTTGTTTCCATTAATTCCACTTCCTATAAAGGAAGCGACAACGCACTATTTGATAGTGGTGCTACTATTCCTGTACTGTTTCCATTAATTCCACTTCCTATAAAGGAAGCGACTATCAAACCGCCGATCTGAACTTGAACTACAACAACGTTTCCATTAATTCCACTTCCTATAAAGGAAGCGACATCTCTCTAGTTGAGTACAATGAGGACAGTGTAGTAATGTTTCCATTAATTCCACTTCCTATAAAGGAAGCGACAAAGTGTGTGCTAGTAAATCCATCAAGCTGTCAAAGATAATTCAAGTTTCCATTAATTCCACTTCCTATAAAGGAAGCGACGCTACTGCATTCACTGTGGCTACTGGCGGATTAGGAGTAGTTTCCATTAATTCCACTTCCTATAAAGGAAGCGACCCCTCATAGTATAAACCCAGACAGCGACTAATGTCTAGATGCCATTTGCGACGGGGTATGAACACAAGACCATTTTCAGCCCAAAGCCACACAGCCAAAAGCCGTAAAATCCTTACACAGCAACACATCGGCCGGGTCAACGAAACAATCAGCATTTCCACCCCCCAGCGTACCCGGCCGCAAAAAAATCAACACCAATAAAAAAAATCGTCATTCGCATGAAACCACTTGTATAAACTTCCTATACCGATTAACTTAAAAAAACAGCATCAACTCAAATCCCAAGTAAATTATGTATATTTCCCATCGTGCAGCCTTAGTGCGAAACTTATCAGTTGCCTTACTCAATGGTGGAATTACACTCATCATTTTGTTAATCGCACCATTAGGACTAGCAGCAGTAATTATTAACACACTTTTAGTCACTCTCGCTAGTTTTATAAATGCCACAGCAGGAGATACAATTGTCCGTTTCTTGCAACCAACTCAAATCAAAACAATGATAGCAGAAATCATCTCACAACAGTCACTAATAGTTAATAATTCACAACATCATCAAGACTAAATTTATATTATGGATTGCTAAATGAGGCGGAAAAATAAGATCCCCGTTTTTTTTAACTCTTGCCAATAAATTATTAATTGATGCCAGAAATCGGGGATCTGAGTAGATAAAAAATCAATCATAAAATAACCAATATGCGAACACTTTACGTCTCACGTCAAGGTTGTTATATCTCCCTCAAAGCGGAAACATTAATAGTTAAACAAGGAGAAACAATTCACGGCGAAATTCAACTACCATTACTAGAACAAATACTAATCTTTGGTAAATCACAAATCACAACCCAAGCAATTCGTAGCTGTCTTTGGCGAGATATACCCATCGCTTATTTATCAAGAATGGGATATTGTTATGGTCGATTAATGCCCATAGAAAGAGGATATCGGCGCTTATCTCGCTATCAACAAGAATTAACCACAATTGATAAAGTCATAGTAGCCAGAAAAATCATTCAAGCTAAATTAAAAAACAGTCGCACATTTTTACAACGTCAACAACGGCGTAACCCTTCCACCACGGCTGATATTAGCATTAAAAGTTTAGAAGTATTAATCCAAAAAGCCGGAGAAGCTGAAACAATAGAACGTTTAATGGGCTTAGAAGGTGCTGGTGCTGCTCAATATTTTTCAGCATTTGGTGAATGTTTAAATAATCCTAATTTTATATTTTTAGCCCGCAGTCGTCGTCCTCCAGGCAACCCTGTTAATGCTATGCTGAGTTTTGGTTATCAAATTCTCTGGAATCACTTATTAACATTAATTGAACTCCAAGGATTAGACCCCTATTATGCTTGTTTACATCAAGGAACAGAACGCCATGCAGCTTTAGCTTCTGACTTAATTGAAGAATTTAGAACACCCATAATTGATTCTTTAGTATTGTGGTTAGTTAATACTAAAATTATGGACGCTAACAACGATTTTGAATATCATGATAGTGGTTGTTATTTAAATAATGCAGGTAGACCAAAATATATTAAATATTTCCTCCAAAGATTAGAGGAAGAAGTCCAAAACTCCCAAGGAGAAAAACAACCCCGTTGGGATTTAATGACTCAACAAATTAAAGCCTTTAAAGATTTTGTTTATCAACCTAGTCAAATATACAAACCTTATCAAATTCGCTAATGTTATTTTATGTTATTGTCTATGATAAGTAAGTGGGCGTTAAAAAATATAATATAAACCTAACCCCCCAGCCCCCTTCCCTACTAGGGAAGGGGGAGTCAAAGCCTCTCCCCTGGTAGGGGAGAGGTTTGGAGAGAGGTTTTATATTTAATTGTGCCAAGTTACTTATACCCTGTGATAAAAGGCGTAAAAAAGTAGCTGATTTATTAGAAGGATATGGTCAACGAGTCCAATATTCAGTTTTTGAATGTATTCTTAACCAAAATAAATATAAAGAACTGAAAAAACGACTGCATCAACAAGTAAATCTTACAGAAGATAGCGTCAGATTTTATCCATTAACCAAACATACACTCAACCAAATAGACACCTGGGGACAAACACCCGTTACAGAAATTCCCAACTCAACTATAATTTAATATCCCCGACTTTTTAGAGAAGTTGGGATTTTGTTTTATGATGAATACCACAATCGGCTATTACAAGTAATTTATGATTGCTATAATTATTCAAACTGAAGTAATCTAACAAACCCAAAATGACCCATCTTTTAGAAACAGAACGCTTAATTATTCGCAATTGGATACCGCAACAAGATGCAGAACAAGTATTTGCAATTTATAATGACCCAGAAGTAATATACTTTCTTGGTAGTGCTGCACGTCCTCCCAGTATTGAAGTACAACGTCAGCATTTAATTGATAGTTTAGAAGAATCAGAACAACTCAAAAATGGTACAGGTTCTTGGGCAATTGTTGAAAAAGATACCAAAAAAATCGCAGGTACTATCATGCTTTCCCAACTACCAGATAAAAATCGCATACCCACTCAAGAAATTGAAGTAGGATGGCATTTAAAACGTTCGGATTGGGGTAAAGGATATGCAACCGAAGCTGGACGCGCTATCCTTGAATACGGCTTTAATCAGTTGCATTTACCAGTTATTTATGCTGTAGTTAAACCAGGGCATCTTGCTTCAATCCATGTTACTGAAAGATTGCAAATGAAACCATTAGGATTAACAAGCAATTACTACGGTATTGAACTGCTTTTATTTCAACAAACTCCACCTGATAAAATCAAGGGAATAGGTGATAGGTGACAGGTGATAGGTGACAGAGGAAAAATAACAACTGACTAATAACTAATGACTAAAAAATGGTTTCGTATCGGCATGACAGTGATATTTATCCTGTCATTTATTTTAAGATTTTGGGGATTAGACCGATTTAATACCCTCGTCTTTGATGAAGTTTATTTTGCTCAGTTTGGTAACAACTATCTTACCAAAACTCCCTTTTTTAATGCCCATCCCCCACTAAGTCAATATATCATTGGTATTGGTATTTGGATTGGTAATCATATTCCCTTTTGGCAAAATACTGTCAATGGTGCCACAGGTTCTTTATTATCTCCTTGGAGTTATCGTTGGGCAAATGCTTTTACAGGTTCATTAATTCCCTTAATAGTTGTTTTACTGACTTATCAGTTAAGTTATCGTCGTGGCTTTGCTTTATTAGCAGGTTTATTTACAGCTTGTGACGGCTTATTTTTGGTAGAATCACGCTATGCTTTAAGTAATATTTATATAGTTATCTTTGGATTAATTGGACAATGGTTTTTATTATTAGCTTTGGAAAAACAAAATAAACAACGTTGGTTGTCTTTAGTTATAGCTGGGATTAGTTTTGGTGCTTCCGTTGGCACAAAATGGAATGGTTTATGGTTTCTTGCTGGTGCTTATGGAATGTGGGTATCAGCTTGGATAATTCGCTGGTTGCAATCTTTTTCACCATCACCGCGCTTACCTTTATTTTCTTATTTGCATCCTTTTATTTCTCCTCCAAATTCTCAAGTTAATCCACAAAAGATTATTCAGACACCGCTGCAAAACTTGACTCAAATAAATATTTTGCAGATGCTATCTTGTCTAGGAATTATCCCTATATTAATGTACAGTTTAATTTGGATTCCTCATTTACAACTAGACACAAGTTATGGATTTATAGAGGTTCATAAGCAAATTTTACAGTTTCATCTTCAGTTGGGTGGTAATAGTCCCAGTATTCATCCTTACTGTGCAGCTTGGTACAAATGGCCATTATTAACTCGGCCAATGGCTTATTATTACCAAATAACTCAAAGTTTTAAAGATCCCCTCCCTGTACTTGGTCCTCCCTTACCTCCTGGTGCAGGGAAAGTGATTTATGATGTCCATGCAATGGGTAATCCTTTTTTATGGTGGTTTGGCTTGGCAGCGATTATATTTTTAATAGGAATGTTATTTGTAAAAATCGTCCTACCGGGAATACAGCAAAAACGGTTATTTATTCCTAAAAATCTGAGTGTTGATACTTGGATTGGTTTATATATAGTTATCAATTATGCCGCTAATTTATTACCCTGGGTGAAGGTGAATCGCTGCGTATTTATCTACCATTATATGTGTGCCGTAGTCTTTACATTTATTGCGATCGCTTGGTTTATTGATCAGTGTCTTCGTAGTTATTATAGCAGAATGCGTATACTTGGTCTGACAATCACCTTCACTATCATAGCTGCTTTCATTTTCTGGATGCCTATTTATTTGGGTTTACCTCTTTCTTTGGATGATTATCACCTACGGATGTGGTTTAGAAGTTGGATTTGAGGTCAGCAGTCAAAATAATTATTAAAGTAATCAAATATCCGCGTAATTTTTACTTAACATAAGTACATAAAAAGCGTTTACTTAATCACCTGTATTTTACATTTCTTATCTGTAGTCAGGATAACCACCTGTTAAACTGTAGGCAGTTGACAGATTAGGGTAACTCTACCCAATTACAAAAGAGCAAGTAAATGATATAGACCATACAGCAAAATTAAACAAGTATGGAAATGGCAAATGAGAAGTTAGCTAAATATCTCATTCAGTTTATTAGCTACTTAATCATCTGCCAGTTAATTTAATAGTAAATTTAAAAGTGCTAAGAGAGTTAAATCCGCGTAAGTTACTAAACCTGATAGGTGAACAAATCTATCGCTAACTCTACTCTTGATGCACCTAGATAATTGAGGGGGAATCGTGATGGATATCGGCTTACAAATGCAACCTGCTCCAGCTATTAATATAACTAGCTTGAAAGAAGCACCAATTCATATTTCAAGCAAAATTCAACCTCATGGCATTCTGTTAGTATTAGAAGAACCAGAGCTAAAAGTATTACAAGTTAGTAATAATACCTTAAATGTTTTCGGAATTTCTCCCGAAAATATGGTGCAGAAAAAATTAGAAGATTTAGTAGATCCATTTCAGCTAGAGAGAATTAAATCCGGGTTATCAGAACAGAATCTAGATTTTATCAACCCTACCAAAATTTGGATCAGAAAAAAAGGTGATGAATACACAGTATTTGATGCTGTATTTCACCGTAATTCTGAAGGATTTTTGATTTTAGAATTAGAGCCTGCTATTTCTCAAGAAAATATTCCTTTTTTAAGTTTTTATCATTTAGCCAGAGCTTCCATCAATCGTTTAGAAAGCACGAAAAACCTGCGGGAATTTGGTCAAATCATCGTCCAAGAAGTGCGGCAAGTGACCGGATTTGACAGAGTAATGCTATATAAATTCGATGATGATGGACATGGTTCTGTGATCGCTGAAGAAAAAATAGCCGAGTTAGAGCCTTATTTGGGGTTACACTATCCAGAGTCAGATATTCCCAAACCTGCGAGAAAATTATTTATTTCCAATTCCATTAGATTAATCCCCGATGCTAATGTAGAACCTGTACAAATTTTTCCCGATAATAATCCTGTAACTAATCGTCCCCTTGATTTAACTAACTCTAGTCTGAGAAGTCCTGCATCTTGCCATATAGAGTATTTACATAATATGGGTGTCGGTGCTTCTTTAACTATTTCTTTGATCAAAGATCAAAAACTTTGGGGTTTAATTGCTTGTCATCATCAAACACCCAAATACGTTTCCTATGAACTGCGGAAAGCCTGCGAATTTTTAGGAAGAGTCATATTTTCGGAAATTTCAGCCAGAGAAGAAACAGAAGATTATGATTATCGGATGAATTTGACATATATTCAAACACTGTTAGTTGAATATATGTCCCAAGAAGATAACTTTATTGACGGTTTGGTGAAAAACCAGCCCAATCTTCTAGATTTAACCAGTGCAAAAGGAGCAGCTGTTTGTTTTGGGGGAAACTATACACTGATTGGTGAAACTCCCAAAGAAGAAGACCTGAACTTTTTAGTAGAATGGTTAAAGAATCATGTAGAAGATGAAGTATTTTATACGGATTCTCTTCCTAGTTTATATCCAGATGCGATTAGCTTCAAAAATGTTGCTAGTGGTTTATTAGCTATTCCTATTTCCCAGCGAAATTATGTTTTATGGTTTCGACCGGAAGTAATTCAAACAGTTAATTGGGGTGGTGATCCTAATAAAGCTTTTGAAGTCAATCAATCACATGGAAATGTGCGGTTGTGTCCCCGGAAATCATTTGAACTGTGGAAAGAAACAGTTAAATTAACATCTTTACCCTGGCGTTATGTAGAAATCAAATCAGCATTAGAATTACGGAAAGCAATTGTCAATATTGTTCTGCGTCAAGCGGATGAATTAGCGCAGTTGGCACATGATTTAGAAAGGTCTAATGCGGAATTGAAAAAGTTTGCTTATGTCGCTTCCCATGACTTGCAAGAACCACTTAATCAAGTAGCCAATTATGTGCAGTTATTAGAGATGCGCTATGAAGCCCAACTTGATGAAGATGCGAAGGAATTTATTAATTATGCAGTCGAGGGAGTGAGCTTAATGCAAACCTTGATTGATGATGTATTAGCATATTCCAAAGTAGATACTCAAGCGATCGCATTTCAAGCAACTGAAGTAGATACAGCCTTAGAACGAGCCTTAAGCAACTTACGCAAACGCATTTCCGAAACCGGGACAACTATTACCCATGACTCTTTACCCACTGTCATGGCTGATGGCACCCAACTCATGCAGCTATTTTTGAATCTGGTAGGTAATGCCATCAAGTTCCGCAGTAACGAACCACCGCAAATCCATATAGGTGCAGAGAGACTAGAAGATGAGTGGTTATTCTCAGTGCGCGATAATGGAATTGGCATAGATCCGCAATTTAGCGATCGCATTTTTATCATCTTTCAACGCCTACACACACGGGATGAATATCCAGGAACTGGTATGGGCTTGGCAATTTGTAAAAAAATTATCGAATGCCATCGGGGGCGGATCTGGGTAGAGTCACAACTCGGTCAGGGCGCAACCTTCTACTTTACCATTCCAGCCGGAGGACGTGATCGTGAGCGTAGAAACGGAAGAAACACACAAAATAATCTTTTTAGTTGAGGATAATAAAGCCGATATCCGTCTCATCCAAGAAGCATTAAAAACTAGTTCACTACCTCATCAGGTAGTGACAGTTAGGGATGGTATAGACGCTATGGCCTATCTCCGTCAAGAAGGCGAATATGCTGATGCACTACGTCCCGACCTCATCTTGCTAGACTTGAATCTCCCCAGGAAGGATGGCCGAGAGGTGCTGGCAGAAATTAAATCTGACCCCAAATTAAAGCGCATTCCCGTAGTAGTGTTAACAACTTCCAAAAACGAAGATGACATTTACCACAGCTACGACTTGCACGTAAACTGCTACATCACCAAATCCCGCAACCTCGCTCAGTTATTCCAAATCGTCAAAGGGATTGAAGAATTTTGGTTTGCTACCGCTACCTTACCATCAGAATAATACTGGTGATTGGTGATTGGTGATTGGTGATTGGTGACTGGGAAAAATCTTTTTCTCCCCTGCTTCCCCTGCTTCCTGCCTCCTGCCTCCTGCCTCCTGCCTCCTGCCTCCTTAAACTCCTGAACATGATGGCTGCAACCTGCTTAGTAAAAATCTTGTTGATTGAAGACAACTTGGCGGAAGCTAGGTTGTTACAAGAGTTTCTGAAGCAAGCCCAATCTAAAGAATTTAGTTTAGTTCATGTCCAAAGATTACGAGACGCATTTCATGAATTAAATCAGCAAACTTATGATGTAATTTTGTTGGATTTAACTTTACCTGACAGTCAAGGATTATCATCCCTACCCTTGCTAATATCCCAAGCCCCTAGCACACCGATTGTCGTTCTCACTAATACAAATGATGAAGAATTAGCCATAGAAGCCGTGCGACAGGGAGCGCAAGATTATTTAGTTAAAAGGCAAGTAAATCCAGATGTTTTAGTTCGCTCGGTACAGTATGCGATCGCCAGAAAACAGGTTTTAGAACAATTGCGTACAGTCAATCAAACATTAGAAAATAGAGTAGAAGAAAGAACTGCTCAACTAGAGAAAGCTCAAGAACTATATCAGTTTAAATCTGAATTTGTCTCCATGCTTTCCCATGACATTCGTAATCCATTGAATACTATTCTCTTGGCTGCGGGCTTGCTGCAAAACAACGATGACAAATTAACCAAAGAGAAAAAATTTAATCATTTACAAATGATTCGTTCCGCTATCAAAAACATGGCGCAATTATTGGATGAAGTTACATTCATTGGTAAAGCCGATTCTGGTAAATTACAAAGTCAACTTAGCCAGCTAGATTTAGAAGCCTTTTGTCACCAAATACTAGAAGATATTCATTTAACTGCTTTAGAAAAACACATACTCATAGAATTTACCAGCTTGGGAGACTTTAGCCACAGCCTTTGGGATGAAGGCTTGTTAAGGCACATTTTAGGAAATTTGCTGAATAACGCCATTAAATATTCCCATCCTGAAAGCAAAGTCAAGTTTGAATTAATTCGACAAGATAAAACAGTCACTTTCAAAATTCAAGATTGGGGAATTGGCATTTCTAAAAGAGACCAAAGCCAACTATTTGTTCCTTTTCATCGGGGGGAAAATGTCGGCAGTATTTCCGGTACAGGTATGGGTTTAGCGATTGTAAAAAAGTGTGTTGAGGCTCATGGTGGTGAAATTTTAGTTGATAGTCAGGTTGGCGTTGGGACAACGTTTACAGTGACTTTACCATTGATGAAAATTTAAATTTTTGGAGCTTCGGTACTTTGGTAATTGGGTAATTCTTCCTCTATTCCCTATTCCCTGCTTTCTCGCTTCACAAACAAAGCCCGATAAACAGGTTCACCCTTCTTTTGCGTTGCTATTTCTCGTTCTGTAGGAACTGGGAGCGGATTTTCTGCTAACCATTTCTCTGTACCCATCTTTTCAAATGCCGGATGTTCTTTAAAGCGATCGCACATTTCCACAGCAATAAATTCCATATCAGATTGCAGAAATACAACCCCACCCACAGCCAAATAATTAGCTAATTCTTCCACTAATTCTGGTTGCACTACACGCCGTTTTGCATGACGAGTTTTAAACCAAGGATCAGGAAATTGAATTGTTACTCGCTGTAAAATTCCAGATTGTAAAGTAGATAAAATCGGTGCTAAAGAATTATTTACATTACAAAATAAATAATGCAAATTTTTTAAACCTAACTCACAACCCAACCTATTAGCCTCTACAACCAAAGGTTCTCTAATTTCCAAACCTAAAAAATTCCACTTCGGTTCTACCTGTGCCATCTGGAGTAAAAACCTGCCCCTAGCACAACCAATATCTAAATGTAGCGGTTGATTTGCCTCTGTATAAACTTTTTCCCATTCTAGGGGATCAACCGGGGTTTGAAACTTTCTCGCTAGTGGGTTAACGTGCTGACGCACTCGAATCAACGGCATAATGAACACTCCTTTAGGTGAAATTTGGGTAAAAAAATTTAAACATAAATGTATACAAATATTAAGTCTAACTGTTATTACGCAGTCAGACAAAGCAAGAGGTATACTTTGGTAAAAAGACTATTTGCATTTGCACTTTTCGTTTTAACATTTTCTTAAATCAATGGATCTCAACTTTCGCTTTGCCATAGTTAGTGACTTACACACTGCACTACCCCATACAATTTGGGATCATCCCAGCCGATTTCATCTGGTGGAAGTCAGTATCGCAGCTTTTGAAAGCGTATTAGAACATTTAAAACAACTTGATTTAGATTTTCTCTTGATTCCCGGAGACTTAACCCAACACGGTGAACCTGAAAATCATGCTTGGTTGGCAAAAAGGTTATCTCAGCTACCTTTTCCAGCCTATGTTGTTCCTGGTAATCATGATGTTCCCGTATTGATGGCAAATGAGCAATCAATCGCTTTTGCAGATTTTCCCCATTATTACCGCAAGTTTGGTTATGAAAACCCACAGCAACTTTATTACAATTGTCAACTACTGCCAGGAGTCAGGCTGATTGGTTTAAATTCTAACTCGTTTGATGACCAGGGTAATCAGATAGGGCGTTTAGATAACCAGCAACTCCAGTGGTTAGAAGCAGAACTAGCAGCAATGGGTGATGAATTAGTTCTTGTTATGGTACATCACAACGTTGTTGAGCATTTGCCCAATCAATCAAATCACCCCATGGCAAATCGCTATATGTTAGAAAATGCGCCAGAGCTTTTAATTTTACTACGTAAACATGGAGTGAGATTAGTATTTACCGGACATTTGCACGTTCAGGATGTAGCCTGTGCAGATGGAGTCTATGATATTACCACTGGTTCATTAGTTAGCTATCCCCATCCTTATCGTGTCCTAGAATTTGAACGAGATCATCTAGGTAGGGAATGGTTACAAATTGTCTCTCATCGCGTGGAATCAGTACCCGATTTCCCCAACTTGCAGCAGTCATCAAGAGAATGGATGGGCGATCGCTCATTTCCCTTCGTTGTCAAGTTACTAACCTTACCCCCCTTAAACCTACCCTTAGCACAAGCGAAAAAACTAGCTCCCGATTTGCGCGATTTTTGGGCAACTATAGCCGATGGGGATGGAGTTCTAGACTACCCTGACTTTCCCCTAGAAGTCCGCCGCTACATTCAAAAATATGGCGCAATTACTCATACTGGTTATCCTGCCTCAATTGATAACAACAGTAGACTTTTAATTGGGGATTGGTGATTGGTGATTGGGCATTGGGCATTGAGCATTGGGCATTGGGCATTGGGCATTGGGCATTGGGTTATTAATCTTTCCCTACTTCCCCTGTTCCCTATTCCCTATTCCCTATTCCCTATTCCCTGTTCCCTGTTCCCTATTCCCTGTTCCCTTCTTTTACAAATTGCAAAAACTGAAGTATAACCGTGTAGGAAAGTTCTGCCGCTGACAGGACCAATTTCACCACCACAGAAACAACCTCCCATCGGGATGTCTTTGAGGTAAAGGCTAAATAGCTGTGAATCAAAATTTGGTTTACCGTAGAGTCCAGCACCACGTCCCACACAACTGAACATCAAAGCCGCTGAAGGAGAAGATTGATTGCTGTTTTGGGCTTGATACTCTTGTAAGAACAATTCTAGGTCTTCTGCTGAGGCCTGAGCATCACGCAGGTGGAATTGTAACCTTTGACCAGGACGCACGCGATCGCCAATCGCGATCGCCCCAGCAGATGGATCTACTCCCAGCAAATTACGAATGAGAAAATCACCCTGCTCTAAAGAAAGCTTAAACTCATTCATTGCCAAACCCACAAACAGAGAATGCTGTGCCAGCATCTTGTCCTGTTCGCTCAGAGTCCCAATCAAATTCCGCAACACTACCAAAGGAACTTGTTCATCCAACTCCAAAATAATATTGCGTTCAGCTTTAGTCACCTGTAATGGTTCACCAATTGGTCGGCATCCTTGGGCGACAATGGTTTCCAGCACAATATCACCACTCAAAGCCAAACCCACCGTACCCTGACGATAAAGGCGATCATTACAAAATAAGGCAATGCGATCGCTCACAAATCCACCGCTGGCCTGTCCCCCCACAATCACCGAACCAGGATAAGCAAAATCTAACCCCTGCAACAGATCATTAGTTCCTGAAGAAAAAGCACTAGACAACAAAATAAACTGCGGTACTGGTGATGGTGGCACACCCACTAAATCAATCCAAGCATTTGGTGAACTATCTGAATCAGGTAACTGATCTCCCAGAATATGAAAAGCGCGAATATCCACACCAGGGAGATGAGCCAAAGTCAAGCTGATGGCTGGTTCGGCTTCTATTTCTTGAGTTTGGCTTTCTGATGTCTTACCAACTACACCAGCAGCACTACAACCAATCAGCACACGTACTGAAAGTTTTTCTGCCAGCAGCGGTAAAAGTCGGGAATACTCACTTGTAAAAGCAGACGAAATGAATACCAGCCCTAGATCCGCAGGTGCTGTTAAAGATGAAACAGCTTGTTGCACTACATCTGTAACAGCTGCTTCTAAAGAATGATGGGTTGATAGGGCATTTGCCCACTGCATTTGGTCTGCCATGATTTCTGGGCTTCTCTTTGTGTTGAGGCTAGTAGTTTGTCTTATCCAGGGAATATTGCATCCTATCAGAGTTGACACAGCAAGCAGGCCTTTCTCCACCCCCTACTATTGCCCTGATCATCTCAAGCAGCTAAATGGGGCGGCTACTTACTACTATATTCATTTAAATATTAAATATATTGTATTGTAAAACTTCGCCCCATCCATAGACAAATAGCTAATAGATGGGGATAGAGCAAACCTAAAGCCAGAGAATTAGCATAAATTTATTGACACAAATACGGAAAAATGTTAGTATATATAATCATGTTTTTACTTTTGGTAAGCTAGTCTATGCAGTTGGTCGAACGGCATATCATTCAACGAAATCATCCCCATTATCAGGAGATTGATCAGTTATGTTTTGCTGCCAAAAACCTCTACAATTATGCTAACTTCCACATCCGCCAAAGCTTTATTCTTGCTCAAAAATATCTCGATTACAATTGTTTAGCGCAACAATTAAAATCAACAGAACCATATCAAGCTTTGCCTGCTAAAGTATCCCAACAAGTATTATTAGGACTACATCGCAACTGGTTAAGTTTTTTTGCGGCCATTAAAACTTATACAGAAGTTTGTCTATGCTTTTTGGAACTATGATTCTTTTTCTGTAGTCATATTGCCGCCAAATCTTAAAACATCAAGAAGAACACAGTATAGATGTGGTAATTTGCTGTATTAGTGATCGATTATCAGGGTCGAAGCCTAACTGGGCAACTCAGTGGTTAGAATAGTAAGCGAACAATAAACCAAAAACTGCAATTTTTGATTTTTTCTACACTGGTATAAACAACACATAACGAGATTAACGTAATGACCAACATTCAAGAAAAAGCAAACACCATCCAAGAGCAAATCCAAGAAGAGATTGAACAAGCTCGTACTGTCTGTGATGTTTCAGGTGGCAACTCCGCAGAATGTGCTGCTGCTTGGGATGCCGTCGAAGAATTACAAGCGGAAGCTTCCCACCAGCGTCAAACCAAGCCCAAAAACTCTTTAGAACAATACTGTGATGCCAACCCAGAAGCAGATGAGTGTCGGGTTTACGAAGACTAGAAATTGAGCTAATACCTTTTAAGTATCTCAACCTAAAGAAACGTAATACCCAGATCCCCGACTTCTTTGAGAAGTTGGGGTTCTATCGCTTGACAGTTTTATGTTTAATTATGTTGATCTGCTTATCAATAAAGAATTCAGGAGTCAGGAGAAGGCAGTGCGGTATGAGTGTTTCACGCCACTTTCTTCAAGTCGGGAGACCCACCCACCGGGGTGGCTCCCCAAGTAGATCAACGTCCGCTCACTATTGAACACGAATTCTGCAAGACTTGCAGAAGTAATTTACTTATTAACTAACAAACGCTATGCCACAAGTTTGGTTTCGCCCCTACGTCTGGATGGACTATAGATTAGCATTATTATTTACATTAATTATTCCTCTCATTCTTCTGATTTGGGCATTTGTACAAAAAGTAGACGGCATACAACGCTTGCTAATAATTTACTGGCGGGTAGCAAGTTTATTAGCCATCACAGTTTACTTAATGATGGGCGGTTTGGGAATTAGTTTTATCTCTGGTTTAATGGCTCGTATCCTGATTCCCATTTCCTTATGGTTCTGGGTTGATATTAACGATGAAATTGATTATCAACCCAAAAGTCCCTTAAAATTGATTTTCACATCTTGGCGCTGGGCAATGACTATTTATTGCATTTTAGGCATAGTTGGCTTTGCACCTTTTTTGGGTTGTGCTTTCTCAGAAAATGCTCTGAAAAATCCTGGCTGTAGCGTCTGGTTGGAAGGACCATTAATGTTTAAAGACTATTTTCATCATAATAGCAAACCAGCTTTTCTAGGCTTTTTGGGCATGATTGGATTAGTAATTTATGTGGTTTATCTAAGCTATTTTGTATTTGTAAAACTAGGTAAGCAAGGAAGATCAGCAACACAATAAAAAAAAGATAAAATATGCTGTTTAATTGTCTAGTTAATGTTAGTAATGCAAATACTCAACTAACTTGTACAGTATTCTCTTGATGAATAATTTCATTGGTAAACGGCTAGAACAATACACGGTCAAACGACCTCAAGAAGTCCTAATAGTGACAATAAATATCGCTGATGAACAAGACAAAATCGCCGTTTTCAAGGGATTTTCTAGTTCTTTGATGCGCTCCACTGCTTTTGATCCAGATGTACCTGTGTTCCCAGATGATGCGATAATTGTGGCTATTGACCGCATAGCCAGTCCTTATAATCCTGAATCACCCCGTTATATTCAACAAGGAATTTCTTGGACAGATATGCAAGTTCTACTTTCAGAAGTTGGTCTCTAAATTGTTAGTCAACAGAGGCAAAAGGCCAGAGAAAGACAATATTTCTCTTCTGCTCCCCCGGTCAGCGTCAGGGTTCCTGCTTGACTGACTTCATGCTCCCCTGCTCCCCTGCTCCCTATGTCCCGTTCTGGATACACTCTCCCCGTTTTTGCTTGTGCTGCTGCTGTGGCGGCTTTACATTGGTTGCGTCATCGTCAACCCTTGACTGTAACTTCGATAGATTTGATTTCACCTTCACAATTAGCAGAAATACCGATTGAGCAGGTAGCAGGATTATCTGAAAATGCTGCTTTGGCTATTACCCGCAGTGATCCGGGTGATAATCTGGATTTGACTAGAAATACGCCGATTTGGGCAATGGTGGCATGGAACGAGGGAGATGAAGAAACAGTAATTATTCAGGGAGGGGAGGGAATTGGTAAGCAATTAAATGGGGAAGGCAACGCAGCGATTTATAGTTATGCTCAAAAGTTGTTAACGGAGAATTTGCAGCGACTCCTAGCGCCGGGGGAAAAAATCACGGTGAGGATTATTTTACCCGAAGGGCGATCGCTCGCAGTGCGTACTTCCAATTCTGCTTTTGGAGTAGTCGAAGGACTTTCTTTATTAGGCACAACAGGTATTTCTCAACCTTTGAGTACACCCGATCAGCTAACAGCTTTCCGCAGCGATTTACAAGCAAAAGCTAGTCGGTTTGAAAGTTTAGTTTTCTGTATTGGGGAAAACGGCTTAGATTTAGCAGCAAAACTAGGGATAAATTGCCAACAATTAGTGAAAACTGCTAATTGGTTAGGACCTTTGTTAGTGGAAGCTGATATTTTAGGGGTTAAAGAAATTTTATTGTTTGGTTATCACGGTAAGCTGATGAAATTGGCAGGGGGAATTTTTCACACCCATCATCACTTAGCGGATGGCCGACGGGAAATTTTAGCAGCCCATTGCGCCATGTTGGGTTTAAAATCTTCAGATATAGAGGTAGTATTTCACAGCCCCACAGCAGAATCAGCATTACAACACCTGAGATCGCTCGATTATGCTACAGGTTGTGATTGGAGTAAACAAGTTTATAGCCGCATTGCCGAAACTATTGATGCACGCTCTCAAGAATACATTAAAAGCCATAGCAACCGGGGTACAGCCACAACAGTCTGTGGTTCTGTTCTCTTTGATCGCGATCGCCAAATAATCGTTAAGAGTAAAACTGGTTGTATGTTGATGGGAAAATTATGTTAACTTATTATAAATTATCATCAATAAATCACATAAATAATTTTTTGTGTACCCACTTTAGAGTGATTTGCTTTTAATAACAAGCCAAATTTATCGGCTCAACAGACGCGACACCAGTTGCGTCTATATATTTAGGTTTTTAAAGAGGTTTTTACACCATTACTAGCCTAAACAGCCGGAAATGGTAATTCACGTTTTCATTCTCAAAGACACACTTTTGCCATCATGAATACAGCGGTGACTCTACCAACCGAACAAGCACCTCAAACCCAAGAAAATTTGAGGCAGCTTAATCGCCAAATGATTGTTATTTTAGACTTTGGTTCTCAATATTCCGAACTGATTGCTCGGCGTATCCGCGAGACTCAAGTATATTCTGAAGTTCTTTCCTATCGCACCACAGCGGAACAGTTACGCCAACTCAATCCCAAAGGGATTATTTTCTCTGGTGGACCAAATTCAGTATATAGTGATCATGCTCCCCATTGTGATCCAGAAATCTGGAAATTGGGTATCCCCATCTTAGGAGTATGCTATGGGATGCAGCTGATGGTAAACCAGCTGGGAGGAGAAGTCACCAAAGCTGAACGAGGTGAATATGGTAAAGCATCATTATATATAGATGACCCCACAGACTTGCTTACTAATGTTGAAGATGGGACAACAATGTGGATGAGTCATGGAGACTCTGTCGCCAAAATGCCACCGGGATTTGAGTTACTGGCACATACAGAAAATACTCCCTGTGCTGCTATTGCTGACCACGACAAGAAACTTTATGGTGTACAGTTCCATCCAGAAGTAGTACATTCTCTGGGTGGTTTAGCATTAATTCGTAACTTTGTTTACCACATCTGCGATTGTGAACCCACCTGGACAACAGCAGCTTTTGTAGAAGAGTCAATTCGGGAAATTCGCGCTAGAGTCGGTGATAAGCGGGTATTATTGGCACTTTCTGGCGGTGTAGATTCTTCAACCTTGGCATTTTTGCTATATAAAGCCATTGGTGAACAGCTAACTTGTGTGTTTATCGACCAAGGCTTTATGCGGAAATTAGAGCCAGAAAGGTTGCTGAAATTGTTCAAAGAACAGTTTCATATTCCGGTAGAGTATGTCAATGCACGCGATCGCTTTATTGATGCTATTGCCGGTATCACCGACCCCGAAGAAAAACGCCGTCGCATCGGCCATGAGTTTATCAGTGTCTTTGAAGAAACATCCAAACAGCTAGGTCACTTTGATTATTTAGCTCAAGGTACTCTTTATCCCGATGTGATCGAATCTGCTGATACTAACGTTGACCCCAAAACCGGTGAACGAGTCGCGGTGAAAATCAAGAGTCATCACAATGTCGGTGGTTTACCCAAAGACTTGAGATTTAAATTAGTAGAACCATTACGGAAACTCTTTAAGGATGAAGTCCGTAAAGTAGGACGTTCAATTGGTTTACCAGAAGAAATTGTCCAAAGACAACCTTTCCCTGGTCCTGGTTTAGCAATTCGTATTTTAGGCGAAGTTAACGCCGAAAAGTTAAATATTTTACGCGATGCTGATTTGATTGTCCGCCAAGAAATCAATCAGCGTGGCTTGTATCATGACTATTGGCAAGCCTTCGCAGTATTATTACCGATTCGTAGTGTCGGCGTAATGGGTGATAAACGTACCTATGCTTACCCCATAGTTTTACGGATTGTTACGAGTGAAGATGGCATGACAGCTGACTGGGCGCGTGTACCTTACGATGTCCTAGAGGCAATTTCTAACAGGATTGTCAACGAGGTAAAAGGCGTTAATCGTGTAGTTTATGACATCACCTCCAAGCCACCTGGAACCATTGAGTGGGAATAGGGAATAGGGAATAGGCAGGAGGCAGAAGAAAGATAAATATTCATCCTTCTTAGCCTATTTTCCCTCTTTCTCCCCAGTCCCAGGTCTAAATCGGCAATTTAATGGTGAAAGTAAGTAACTTGGCACAATTAAATATAAAACCTCTCTCCAAACCTCTCCCCTACCAGGAGAGAGGCTTTGACTCCCCCTTCCCTAGCAGGGAAGGGGGTTGGGGGGTTAGGTTTATATTATATTTTTTAACGCCCACTTACTTAGCACTAATCGCAATTAAGACTCGCCGCTGCCTCTTTGTACTTTTGTAAATTTAACTTAACTAACTGTTATCATCTATCCGTTTTGGGGCAAACGGATAAAAAAAAATCTAAAATAGTAACTATGCTCTTGCTTTTCCGGTTAATTGTTAATAATGCTGGCTTTTACTAATTGATGAACCAAATCGTAACAAATTACATTTGTCACAGTAAAATTACCATTGGTATGGATGGTGAAAGCGAATAGCAAAATAAGTTCTTTGAGGATATTTCTTCAATTCCCAACACCAATGGAGATATTATGGAAACTGATCTCCCTCTGACTGGCTTACGCATTCTTGTGGTTGATGATAATGATGATAGCTGCTGCTACATTACAGCGGTATTAGAACTAGAAGGAGCCAGTGTTAAAGCAGTTCCATCAGCAGCACTAGCCCTGGAAATATTACCGCATTTCAACCCAGATGCTTTGATATGTGATATTGCTATGCCTGGTGAAGATGGCTATACTTTTATTCGCAAAGTGCGATTGCTCTCAGCAAATGAAGGTGGACAAGTTCCGGCTGTTGCTTTAACTGCTTACGCAGATAGTGAAGACCGTGTTCACGCCTTAGAAGCTGGCTTTCAGAGACATATAGCTAAACCTGTTGAACCTAGTGAATTAGTAGAAATTATCGCCAATTTAGTCACATTTTCTAAGTGTTAATCCTGGAAGTGGAGGAATTAAAATATCTGGAAAATATTCTAGTTTACTCTATTTTCAAAGCTAATACTTTCAGATTTGTATGCTGGTGGCTCAATGTGAATTACAATTCTCACGGGACTAAACTTTGCTTCTAGTTGACTTTCTACTTCTTCGGTAATACGGTGAGCAGTTTCTACATCTGGTGCGTCTACTATTAAGTGCATTTCTATAAAAACTTGGCGGCCAAGAACACCACGAGAAGCAATATCATGACAATTAATCACACCAGGAACAGAAACTGCGATCGCATGAATAGCTTCAGGAGCGATCGCCATTTGATCTACCAACCAAGGTAAATTCTCCTTTAAAACTGACCAACCACTCCAAAATACCAACAAAGCCACCGGAAAAGCTAACACCACATCTAGCCATTGAAAATTTAGCCACCAAATCCCTATTAACCCTCCCAGCACAGAGATAGTCACCCAAACATCACTCATCGTATGTGTAGCATCAGCAATTAAAATTGAACTACCTACCCGTCTACCAACATTACGTTCATAAAAGGCTACAAAAATATTTACCCCTAGCACAATTAGTAATAACCACAACTCAGAAGCTGATATTTTCACAGGTGAACTACCTTTCAGAATTCGTTCAATAGCTCCTTGGAGAATTTCAAAACAGGCTATTCCTAAAAAAGCGGCTATCCCTAAAGCACCCACAGCTTCAAATTTATGATGTCCGTAGGGATGCTCCCGATCTGGTAACGGTGAAGAAAACTTACTAGCTATCAATCCTAAAACGTTATTGGCGCTATCTGTAACACTATGTAAGGCATCAGCCAACAAACTTAGAGAACCTGTTGAGTACCCCACAAATGCTTTTAACCCCATCACGAATAAATTGAGTAGCAGGGTAATAATTAAAACCTTTCGTACTTCGGCGCGGTTATCGTAAGTCATAAAAAATTTATCACATGATGTTCTATGACTTCTACTGTAAATGCTCAATAACAAATAAATACAAATTAAATGTATCAAAGTCTTACATAGTAAGGAATAAATCTCTCGATAATCTCTAAATTTACTACCAATTTCTTGAGATTTATTTTAACTAAAATCAGCTACAACCCCGATTCATTTAGGTAATATCATTACTTCTAACAGACTATTATTATCATCAATAGCGTGAGCATTCTGTAAAAATAAAAAATCTGTGATCCCATCGGTATTCTTGTTGTAGGAACAGGGAACTCTTAACAGGAATTATCAATTATGAATTATGAATTATGAATTGATTTCTCCCCATCCAGTAAGATAAGTAATTACCAAGAAGTTTTAATCACAAAGCTCTATGTCTTCTACCCCTCTGACACTTAACCTGGGTGATGGTTCTATCTCCTTTAGTTTTTCAGCCCAAGCAGCACGAGAATTAAAAGCAGCAATCGATCAATTGATGCTGAGTCTCAAAGCTGTTGCGGCTAAACCCACCCCAGGTAGTGGTAAAGTCACTCCCCAACCTCCTTTAGAGTATCGCTACACAGGAGAGGTATTTTTAGAAGTTTTCTGCAATCCCAATATTTGGCCTACTCCTTTTGCAGCCAAAGTTCTGCTGACTATCCGCAATGTTGGTATTCGCTTGACTACAGAAGCTGAACTGACTCGCATTATTGAAGATATTAACCAGTATTTAGAACAAGTGGGATAGGGGACTGGGGACTGGGGACTGGGGACTGGGGACTGGGGACTGGGGACTGGGGACTGGGGACTGGGGAATGGGGACTGGGGACTGGGGACTGGGGAATGGGGACTGGGAAATTTCCCTATTGACCAATGACCAATGACCAATAGACATCTCCGGTAATTAAATGTGCGTGGTTTGAAACCCTTGTAGAGACGTTCCGGCGGAACGTCTCTACCATATTTCCGGAGAGGTCTAATGACTAATGACTAATACCAAAAAATATACTTATCCAAAGTTATGAACTCTGGACAAGTATTAATAAAATAATGACTACTTATTCAAAATCACGATGTGTAGGCGTGGGCCATCATCAATATCGATCACTGGAAAAGTAGTATAAATTCAGACTGTAATTATTCTGTGTTCATGGTTAATAAAAGATGATGGACAGAGAAATATTACTTATAAATCAACTCCCAATCCAAAACCAACCCTTGATTAGTCGTTATCCCATTCTTCACGACCAATTAAATCCCCAATGCGATCGCGCAATAAGAAGTCACATTTTTCCAATTCACATTCAACGCAAACCCACTCTCTGGCTGGGATGTATTGGCACAGTGTATATATTGGTTGTTGACGGCTAACCATTCCCTTCTGCACCAGTCGGCGTGCTTCGTCCTGGATTACGTCTAGAGAGTAGTAATTGATAGAAGGCACCGTATTCACACTCATTGTTTTTACTCACAAATTTACATTTAGATAGTATTCCCAATTATTATCAGGAACGAAAATGGCAATAATTTAGACCTGTGGCTAGGTTTTGTAGTTTGCTATACGGAACTATTATCATTTTGACGCTACACACCTGTAAATTATCTAAAGAAATGTTAAGTTTGTCAAGGAAAGATAACATAAATACTAACTCCGCTTCAGATTGTGAATCCCCGGCTTGTTAACTGGGCTAACTCGGAATATCTTGCAGCTACTATTAACAGGTTAAAAAGTCTGTTATCTATATACCTATAGTCACAATTTAATCTAGTATTTTCTGATGTTATGTATAAGAAAAATATTATTTATATTCCAAATAATCACTGTAAAGCCTTTTCTAGCCTAACTGTGATTGGTTTTTCCAAAAAATCATAGATCTGCAATCTCGGAGTGATAATAGGGTATAAACTACCGCAAGTTACAATGGCTAAATTACACTACTAAGTTTTATTGGCATCATCTGTTAACAATTTTTTAACCTGTACTGTTATTACTGCTATCAATTTGTTAATTTTGTCATACTTTATACAGTATATAAGCTCTTTCACCAAGATTTTTGTCAGCATGATTGAGCAGGGGTTTAGCATTGTGCTTCGCCCCTATCACAGTTCAGGTTGTAGAATAAGTTAACTTTGAGTTAATTATTCGGGAATATCTTCCTCATCTTTTTCCTTGCTTTCTGGTGGACGCTCCTGCTTGAGTTGGTTTAATAAACTCAGCACTTTAGTACCTCGTTCTAGAGAGCGATCTTCAACAAATATCACTTCTGGCGTGCGACGAAGCCTTACCCTAGCACCTAGTTCACTGCGGACATAACCAGTTGCTGACTTTAAACCCGCCATTGTTTCAGCCTTAGCTTCCTCTGTCCCATAAATACTGACGAAGATTTTGGCGTGTTGCAAGTCACCGGAAACATCTACATCGGTGACACTTACCATTCCTGTACCCACACGGTCATCTTTAATACCGTTGAGCAACAACTGGCTAATTTCCCGTTTAATTAATTCAGCAACGCGGGAAACGCGGCGATTTGTAGCCATATAAATTCCGCCTTCTCACAGAGGTTGTACGAATTGACACTCTCCAGGCTGTTTGCCCTTAGCGTTCCCGAAGGGTAGCCACGGAGATTCTTGGTTCAGCGAGTCCACTTAAGATTAGACCCTGTAAAGTAAGTCCTAGTTTAGATTGTACTCAAGCCCAGCATCGCCCGAACAGTGAGCGTCAGAAAAACCAGACCACCAGCAAATAAGCCTAAAAGGGCTATTAAGGTGGCTGGGCGTTTCAACATTGGCATTAATGGCTCAAAGGTATTCAGAAAAAGACCTAAGACGATAGTGATTAAGTACCGGGGGTAGCGAAATACGTTATCCCAAAATCCGTCAAACATTTGAATATAGACTGCCTTGTTATAAACTGTAGTTTGTTTTCAGGTGCTTATTTAACTTAATTGTAATCTATAGGGCTAAAAATTGAGCAATTCATATAAAATATGATTTGTTGGTTATATTGGTTTTATTTTTTAGTGGCTTAGTAGCTGAGTTTTAGTCAAATTATAAGTACATGATCAGTCAAATCCCCAAAGAAACTTGCCCACGTCCCTTTTTAAAGTGGGCGGGGGGTAAAAGTAGGTTAATTCCGCAATATAAGGAATATTTTCCTACCAATTACCAGACTTACTATGAACCCTTTTTAGGTGGAGGGGCTGTTTTTTTTCATCTGCAACCAACTAAAGCAGTTTTAACTGATATTAATGCTGATTTAATTACTACTTATCGCTGTGTTAGAGATAATGTTGAAGGATTAATTGAACTTCTACAAAAACATAAACAGCAACATGAGCGAGATTATTATTATGATGTGCGTTCCTATCCTGAAGGCACGAATTTAGAAAAAGCTGCTCGATTTATTTATCTGAACAAGACTTGTTTTAATGGTCTTTATCGAGTCAATTCTCAAGGTAAATTTAATGTGCCATTGGGTAGATATCAAAATCCTGGTATTTGTCAGGAAGATGTATTGCGAATTGCATCAAAAGCCCTTTATAAAGCTGAAATTAAACACGCAGATTTTACAGAGGTTTTGAATTCTGCGATAAACAGTAATGATTTTGTCTTTTTTGATCCCCCATATTATCCTCTAAGTGGAACAAGCTATTTTACAGCTTATAGTACCTATGCTTTTGGTGAAATTCAGCAAATTCAATTAAGAGATGTATTTGCGGAGTTAGCTAAACGTGGAGTGAAAGTTATGCTTTCTAATTCTGATTGTGAATTTACTCGTGATCTTTATCATGAGTTTAATATTTATCGGATTTCCGCTGCGAGATCGATTAATTCTAATGCTAATAAGCGGGGTAATATTAGTGAGGTTTTAGTAACTTCTTATTAGAGGTTGTCAGAATCATGATATCCAGGATTTAAGGATTTAGAAGATATTAATTAATGATTTTTTTTGATGGTGTAAATCCTGATTCTGACAAAAAAGATTTGAAAAAGATCCCCGACTTCTTTTTTGATTTGTCATTGATTGACATTTATCATCTCAGAAGTCGGGGATCTCGTTGTAGGCAAAAAAATCGTAAAGTACATACCTAAAAGCCTTACCTAGTAAGCAATCGACACATCTCAACGAAAAATATAGGGTTTTGGGGATTTGACGAGGTGCGTCGATGAATAAAATTTAAATATTTTTTAATTTAAATAATTTTTAATTTTTAATTGAGATAACTACTTCTCTAATTCTCCCGTTCTTGGGGGAGAAATAGAGGAGATGGTTATTTTGTAGGAACAGGTGTATAAGGTGGTCAGGTATTCAGATAAATTTAGCAATTTCACCTTAGCTTCAGCAGGTCTTAACTTCAGCATGACCATTGCGGATAGCCCAGGCTAATTCTAGCATTTGAGTCCAGCGTTTTTGTAGCTGTTTCGGGGTACATTGTACAGCTTTAGCGATCGCCTGATCATTTTCCAAAGCAGTTTTTAACTTAAAGATTTGCTGTTGCTGTTCAGTCAGTTGATTCCAGAAAGTATCCCACTGCTGAGAAGATAAACCCAACTTATGTTCTAAACCAGCACCTAACCATTGATGTACCAATTGCCAGTGGTGTTGTTTAGCAAACTTCTCGACGTGATACTTAAAGCGTTGTTGCAAATAATCGCGCTGACGGCTAGTTAAGCCTAGAATTTGGTCAATTTCTGGTGCTGATAGGTCTTGGAGTTTCAACGATAGATAATTCATACAGTCAGATTGGCCTTGAGACTCCAGATATTTCATCAACTCCGTAATCACGCGATCGCGTTCCGACTCCTCAGAGGGATCAAAATTAGGTTTAGCAACCATTTGCGACCTAATTTGTTGCACCGCTAAATTGCGTTGATAAGATTCTGCCTCTTCAGTCTTAGCAGAATCCACAGCCATTTCAATATCTACAGTCGTTTCTTGGGGTTGACGACGAGCAAAACCTTGAGCGCGTAACACAATCAACTGTTGATTAGCACCACCAGGTAAATTAATCCGACGTTTAGCATACTGCTCTGTAAAAGCCATATACTCAGCTAATTGTAGTTGAGTACGCGGTGTATAATCTTCAGGCAGTTCATTTTCCCTGCGAAAAGCCTTAATCGCTTCGATATAAAAAGCTTGGAGAAAATCTTCAATCAGATTGTAACGAGCTTCAAAACCTAATTCTGAGCCAGCAACTGTAACGTGGCGATAAACAATAGCACCTAAACTGCTATGTAATTCCACCCGTCCTTGTCGTGAACCCAATTGATAGTAACGTAGACACTTTTGTAAACGGTGTCTTGCTAAAGTAATCTGCCAAGACCTTACTTGCCCAGAAGTTTGGATGCGGGAACTTTTATCACAAATGCGTTCTACTTCTTTAGTTATGCGATTAGCTACAGCTTGCACACAGCCAGTTGAAGCTTTCACTTGAGTCTGCATTTCCTGACAAAGAAGTTGCATTAAAGTATCAGATTTAGTATCCGATAAATCTTCGATTGGAACATCACTATCAAAAGCAGGTGTAGAATTTGGCAGATTGACGAGGTTAGCTTTCATGACTTTTCCTGGAATTGGTATTGCACCTTAACTAAAACGCAGACACAGTACTTAAGGCCAGTCATCACTGGAGAATCTTGCTGACATACATCCATCAAGACTCGCCGCAGATACTGTTCACATATAAGACTGTAGGAAATTTCAGAAGTTAAGGGCTTGTCAAGTGTGTCGCTTTTGAGATCAGCAACTAGATCAAAGGTGAGATATCGGTGTTGAGAAGGTGCGGCAATTAATCCAAACCCTAGCAATGCCAAGATTTGCCGCCATCTCTTTTCCCGTGATCCCAGCATCTTTTGGTATGACAATTTCAAAATTGGAGTATATGTATCACAATTTGCGAAACAGAGGGTTGCATTTGTAAAGCTTAATTATTATACCCAAGCAGCTGCTGCTTCCCAACCTAACCCCCTCCGTGTAATTATTGGTTCTTCATCCGTCAAGTCTAAAATGGTGGACACTTGAACAGTAGGTTCTTCACCTGTCTCTATAATAATGTCAACCAAGTTATCCAAACGGTCAAATAGCTCTACCCGTGACAGAATAGATTCTGAATCTATTCCCAGTATTTCATCATCTGTGTCATTTGGTGGTAAATGTGCCGAAGTCGAAATAATCGGATTTCCTAACGCTTCCAGCAATGCCAAACATACATTATGATTTGGCACTCGAATTCCTGTTGTTTTTCGCTTGGGACTTTGCACCAGTCGCGGTACTAACTTGGTAGCAGGTAGCAAAAAAGTGTAGGGACCTGGTATCAAACGCTTCATAATCCGATAGGCTGTATCACTTACGAAGGCATAAGTTGCCACATTAGAAAGAGAAGGACATAAAAAGGTCAGTGGTTTATCATTTGCTAACTGCTTAATTTGCCGCACTCTTTCCACCGCCGACTTGGCATTCAAATCACAACCAATTGCATAGACTGTATCAGTAGGGTAGAGCATGATAGCGCCACTAGAAAGCGCCAACTTTATATCCTCTATACGGCGGTTTTGGGGATTATCAGGATGAATCGCAAAAATCTTGGCCATAAAAGATGCTCACTGGGGATTGGGGATTGGGGACTGGGGACTGGAGACTGGGGACTGGGTAATAATGGGTAATCGGTAGTAAAGTTTTGCCAATGACTAATGACTAATGACCAATGACCAATGACTAATTTATGAATAAAATTGCTTATCTTCAATGTCCAACCGGAATTTCCGGTGATATGTGTCTGGGTTCCTTGGTAAGTCTGGGTGTTCCCCTAGAGTATCTAGTGGAAAAACTCAATGGTTTAGGAATTGAGCAGGAATACCAATTACGGGCAGAACTTGTCCATCGGCAAACTCAGCAAGCTACTAAAATTTACGTCGATTTAGTACGTCACCATCACCACCATCATCATCATGAACACTCTCACCATCATGGCCGTCACCTACCGGAAATAGAGGAGATAATTCTCAAAGCCAACCTACCATCACAGGCAGAAGCTTGGAGTTTAGCAGTATTCCGCCAGTTAGCCGTGGCCGAAGGGGCAGTACATGGCATTGAACCGGAAAAAGTTCATTTTCATGAGGTGGGTGCTGTAGACGCGATTGTGGATATTGTCGGTACTTGTTTGGGGTTAGATTGGTTGGGTATCGACAGCAATCACGAGGGATTACCCTTGATATACTGCTCACCTTTTCCGACCGGTGGGGGAACTGTTCGCGCTGCACATGGACAAATGCCAGTACCAGTACCCGCAGTATTGAAGTTGTGGGAAATGCGAAGTTGTCCAGTTTATAGCAACGGCATTGACAAAGAATTGGTGACACCGACAGGAGCAGCGATCGCCACTACCTTAGCCAGAAGTTTTGGTTCACCACCTCCAATTACCCTCAAACAAGTGGGACTAGGAGCAGGTTCTCTCGACTTACCCATACCCAATATACTACGGCTATGGCTCGGTGAAAGTGCAAATGAAAACACAAATATTTCAGATTTGGCCGATACTAGCCCAAATTTAGAAACAATTTCTGTCCTAGAAACCCAAATTGATGACTTAAATCCCCAAGCTGTCGGCTATGTCTTTGATGCTTTATTTGCTGCTGGTGCTGTGGATGTCTTTACTCAAAGTATAGGGATGAAAAAATCACGCCCTGGGCTTTTATTAACTGTAATTTGTCATCCACCACATTTAGCCAGTTGTGAAGAGATTTTATTTTGCGAGACCACTACTTTAGGAATTCGGCGGACTACTCAAAAACGTGCTATCTTACAACGGGAAATTCAAAAAGTAGAAACCCCGTATGGGAAAGTGGGTGTGAAAGTTGCCTGGAAAGGACAAGCAGCAGAGAAAGTCATTACCAATGTGCAGCCAGAATATGAAGATTGTGCAGACTTAGCACGAAAACATAATATTCCCTGGCGGGAAATTCAACGATTGGCTCTACAGAATTGGTATTTACAAAATCAAAAATAAAATAGGGCAGGTGTCAAGCCTGCCCTAAAATCATCATCTTAATTTCAATCTGCTTCTCTGAAAGTCCTGTTTATTGCGTCTCCTGTATCCTCGGTTCGGCGTTGAATATTTTTACCAATATCTTCAGTTCCACGTTGTACATTCTTGGTTAAATCTTTGACTCCACTGCCAACATTTCTCTGAAGATTTTCTACCCCTCTTTGAGTCCCCTTGCTGACTCCTTCCCGCAATTCTTCGGCTGAACTTCCCACGTCTTCACCTAAGTTTTTCACCCTTTCACCAAAAGGTGTTCCTTCACGATAATTACGAACGTATTGCTCTGTACTATCAATTCCCTTGCGTTCAATATTTCTTTGAGCATTTTCTATTAGCTCATCGGCTCTAACTCTGGCTGATTTTTCTGCTGCTTTTGATCTGGGATCTACATCACTAAAGTTATTCATTCCTCCTTGATATGGAGAAATAGGATAATCTTTTGTAGGATCATATCTTTTCTCATTCGGCGGTTGTGCCGAAGGTTGTGGCGGTTGTCCAGCTATAGTAGGACGATTACAAGCTTGGACTAAAAATAGAAAACTTGCCGCCAAAAATACCGTTAAAATTTTCAATGGACGCAGGTTCTGCAACAAAGTAGTTAGTCTTTTCATATTCTTCTCCTTGTAGTTTTCCGACTGACTAAAGAACGTCTATCTATCTATCTGCCAACGGCTGGATTTTTTTGCAATTCAGGTCTAGCACTGGCTTCATCTGCTGTTTCTTTCAAAAAGCCTGAAGCTTTTTCCACTGCTTCTGTTACAGTTTCTATTCTGTCTTGGATGCGAGTTTTTAAATCAGGTTCGCGCTGAATTAAACCACCTGGTTCGGGATGTTGGAAATTTTCTTCAGTGATGATTGGTAATTCAGCTTCTTTCTTAACTCTACCTAAAGGTGTTTCTGCACCAGGATAAAGAATTTCTGAGTCTTTATTTACCGCTAGGAATAATTGCGAATTTAAGGGTAAACTAGCTTGGTCATCTTTTTTATTGCTGCTTCCAGTAGTTACTTTTGGGTCGGTAGACATTCGCAAATTTGTATATTCGTTGCTACCACTCTTATAAGGATTATTTGCTCCACCAGCTTGCACAGGTGTATTTTGGGGATTTGCACCTTGAGCCTTTACTCCGCTACAAGCCGTGCTAACTATCAACAATATTCCAACTAAAAAGATAGTTACAATTTGGCGTATTTGCAGGTTCTTGACGAAATTAATCAAACTTTTCACTTAGTCCTCCTTATCCGATCTCGCAGTTTAACTCGTTGACAAATTATGGAGTTTTACGAGTTATACAGCCAATTTTTACATATTTTTGGCAATGGGTTGAGTTGTTAATGTGAACAACCTTTAACAAGATTAACGTATTTAATATGAAATCCACTTCTAGCTTAGGTCACATTTTACTGTTGAGAAAATACCAATTTTCTCTAACTCAAGAGAGATATTATTTAATATAATTATCTTGACCAATTTGATGATTAAATTACACAAATAATAAAAACAATAATGAAAAAAGTTTTACGCTGGTTCATTTTGGGGGGAACGCTGTTTTTTTTAGGGAAAGCGTTGAAGGATAATTGGCTAGAAGTGAGTTCTATCCGTATTGATGCAGCCGGATGGGCAATTTTGTCAATTGCTACAGGTGTAACTTTACTTGCACATATTTGGGCTGGTTGGATATGGACTTGGGTGTTGCAAGAGTTAAATCAATCTGTATCAGCTTCTGAATTTATCCAAGTTTATTTAAAGACAAATATTGCTAAGTATTTACCTGGTAATGTTTGGCATTATTACGGGCGCATCTTAGCGGCTAAAAATGCTAATATTTCTAATGGTGCGGCAACTTTAAGCGTTTTACTAGAACCATTACTTATGACTGCGGCGGCTTTGATGACCGTGGTTTTATTTGGTAGTGAATTGGCAGTTAATAATACTAATATTTGGGTACAAATTCTGCAATTTCTCAGTTTAGTTGTGCTGCTGGGTGCTGTTCATCCTTGGGTTTTAAATCCAGCAATTCGCTTTTTATATCGTTTAAAGAACAAAAATTCACAACCAGAAAATCAGTCTATTAGCAGTTTAAGTCTGGAACGTTATCCTCTACGTCCTTTGTTGGGTGAATTAATTTTTTTAGGATTGCGTGGAACTGGGTTTATATTAACTATGTATGCTCTGGGTTCGTTAAACTTGAGCCAAATTCCTTTATTATTAGGTGCTTTTAGTTTTGCTTGGGTATTGGGGTTGGTTGTTCCCGGTGCGCCTGGTGGTTTGGGGGTATTTGAAGCGACAGCTATAGCAATATTACAAAATCGTTTTCCTTCTGCTTTGGTAATAAGTGCGATCGCTCTCTATCGTCTCATTAGCATTTTGGCTGAAACCGCTGGTGCTGCTTTGGCTTCTCTCGATGAACGTTTTACTAGCTAGGTTACAGGTACTCAACATCGAACGCGGATACACGCAGATAAACGCAGATGGAAAACTTAAGGGTTGCACATATCATAATTTGTCTTATTTGTCAATACCAGAAAGTGTAACCCTCAAATAACAGCATTGAATTTTTGGGAAAATTTGTTATTCTGAACCCTGGTTAATTGGTTAAGTTTTGTATGGTTGATTTTTTGCTTTTTCGGAAAGTCTTAATATAGCAATCATTTCTAGCTGATGCCTAAAAATTAATCTTAAAAATAGGTAATATTTGGGCAGTTTACAAATTCTATTAAATCATACCAGAAGGCTGAAAATATTGCAATACCGTAAATAAATAAAAATAATTCTCAATTAATTGTTAAGAAAGTATAAAGCAAAAATTTTCTCTCATATAAATTATTAAACTGATAAAGCTTTATAATCAGGTTTAGCTATATTTACGGGTGACAGGCGAGTAATTAATAAAAGTAATTGATAAAATGCAAAAAAGCCAGTGTAATTAAAGCTATTACACCGACTAAAATTAATGTTATTCATAATGGGAGTGGGGGGACTTGAACCCCCACGACCGTTTAAGGTCAACGGATTTTCATTCTCTTGCAGCTTTCACTACTACCTTCTAGGTTTTGAGAATTGGACTCTCCCTTTACCCTCGGCTTAACGTTAGGGTAGCTCCCGTCGAGTCTCTGCACCTTCCCGGAATTTTAACTTTGGGATTTTGAATCTTGGGTTTAATTCCAAAATCAAATCTCAACTCTAAAGCTTCTGGGCTTGGCTCAGGATTGCCATATCTGTTCACATACGATTACAGATTTAGGTTTCCCTGAATTTGAGAGCTTCCACTTGAAAGATTTCTCTATCAAGGCTCAGTTTTCTAAGTCCGTAGCGTCTACCATTCCGCCACACTCCCAAGGGGTTTTAGATGTTGGAGGCGAAACCTCCTTGTCTATTTCACCATTAATGTGTTTTTTGTGCAAGTAGTTTTGAAAATTTTTTTTTAAATCTTTTCAAGTTTTATTTTTTACTACTTTTTTATTTGGCACTCAACTTAAATTTAACAGCGAAATCTATTCTAGCACAATCTTAGCTGGTTTTTAAATTTTTGCCAAGTATTTTGCAAATTTTTTTCCGCCCCCGCTAAAACCGTTAGTTAACCATATCCCAATCCCCAATCTCTGATACTTTCCTTAGTTGACGGGTTGAGCCTATTATGGAAAACAGATGCACCAATATAGTCTTCTCAAATCCGACAAAAATTATGGTTGTAGCACTACTGTATTTGATTTTAGCCGGAGCTTATCTTCTGGTAGTACCAATGGCTGTGATGCTTTATCTAAAGCTACGCTGGTATTCAGCTAGTTCTGTAGAGCGTGGGTTTATGTACTTTTTGGTGTTCTTCTTCTTTCCGGGTTTGTTGCTGCTCTCCCCAATTGCGAATTTTCGACCCCGGCGCAGACAAATTGTTTAATTAGATTTGGTAGGTCATAACTCTCATGCGACGCATTGATGCAATCGGTATTACTTTAGGCGTTTTTTTGATTGGTGGACTGGCTTATGTAGGATTGCAGCTGGTCGGTTTAGATGGTCAAAATGCGGGAATTTGGAGCCAAGCTGTGCTGGTTGTTGGTTTGATAGGTTGGTTGGCTACATATCTTTTCCGTGCGGGGAGTAAAAAAATGACCTACCATCAACAACGGGAAGAGTATGAAAAGACTTTCCTGCAACAGCGACTAGATGAACTAACTCCTGAAGAATTAGCGAAAATTCAAGCTGAGATTGAATCAGGGAATTAGGTGACAGGTGACAGGTGACAGGTGACAGGGAAAATGGGAAGATGGGAAGATGGGGCGATGGGGCGAATAAAAATAAATATGTTCTCTGTTCCCTATTCCCTGTTCCCTATTCCCTATTCCCTGACTAATGACTGCAATTTCTCGTTGTTTTGAAACTTTAAGACGGAATCACGAGTGCGCTCTGATTCCGTTTATTACTGCTGGTGATCCTGATTTAGAAACGACAGCTAAGGCGTTGCAAGTTCTGGATCGCTCTGGAGCCGATATTATTGAGTTGGGTGTTCCCTATTCTGACCCTTTGGCAGATGGACCCGTTATTCAAGCAGCAGCTACCCGTGCTTTGGCAAGGGGTACTACTTTGGATCAGGTGTTGGAGATGTTGCAAGCTACTACTCCCAGTTTGCAAGCGCCAATTATTTTATTTACTTACTACAACCCAATTCTGCACCGGGGAGTTGATAAGTTTCTTGAGCAAATTAAGACTGCTGGTGTAGCAGGTTTGGTAGTTCCTGATTTGCCTTTGGAAGAGGCCGCAGGGCTATTAAAACCAGCAGGTGAGGTGGGCATTGATTTAACTCTATTGGTAGCTCCTACAAGTTCGGCCCAGAGGATTGAAGCGATCGCTCGTGCTTCTCAAGGATTTATCTATTTGGTGAGTGTGACCGGTGTGACGGGAATGCGATCGCAAATGGAAAGCCGAGTTTCAGATTTACTCACACAAATTCGTAGAGTGACAGATAAACCCATCGGCGTAGGTTTTGGAATTTCCGACTCTGAGCAAGCGCGTCAAGTGCGGGAATGGGGTGCAGATGCAGCAATTGTGGGTAGTGCTATCGTTAAGCGTTTGGCAGAAGGGACACCAGAATCAGGACTTGATGCGATCGCTCAATTTTGCCAAACTCTCAAGACAACAATCACAACTCCCTCTTGATGATTTGGGAAAATTAGATTAAAAAAGATAACAGCGTAGTTTTTTTATCATACCTTGGTGGACAATTTGACTGATATAGTCTTGAATATTAACAGCACATACCAGGCTGAAAAAAAAACTACCTGATACATTTGCTTATAGTTTGAGTTTTATGTGAATTGAAGCAGGCGATAAATTATGAGTGTGAGAGTGAGTCAGTTAAAATCAAGTTACACTGCCGACGTAGTTGAGGGGTAAAAGCGATGAGTGAAAGTATGGCATTTATCGGCGGAGTTGCTGTAGCTGGGCTGGCGGCTCTCCTCTTGCTAAAAGGAACCAATACCCCCGTACAACAACCTAACTTCGCTGTTGCTCCACAAATGCCAGGTTCGGTTGTAGCGCCCCAGGTGATGCATCCATCAATGCAATACCCTCCTAACTATGGGCAACCAGTATATCCATATCAACAACCAGTAGCGCCTAATTCCGACCAGCGGCTGGAAATGGAAAAGCTGAACATGACAATGGAGAAGCTCAAAAGCGACAACGAACAACTTCGGTTGCAAAATCAACAGCTTCAAGGTCAAGTTCAAAATTTCACTCAACAACAGTGGCAGTTAGCCCAACAACAAAATCAACAAAAAGTAGCTGCACTGCCAGCTGAACAAAATCGCTGGTGGTCTTCACCCATAGTTTGGGCTGTAGGTGGTGCGACTTTGACTATTGGTGGCGGTGTTGTTGTCGCTGGAGTTTTATCTTTATTTTCTCCCAAACAACGTCCTAGCCGCACTGTACAGGTAATTCACCCCTACCACGGACCAACACCACCTTTAGCTACAGTCCGACGGGCTGAATTTTTACCATCCTCCAGCCCAGAAACCAGACGAGTGGAAACGGCTCAATACGACGAACTATATTAATACTCGATTCGACTTAAATGCTTTTGATCAGGCGGAGAATTGGTAATGGGAAGAAGGTGATTTCCATTACCATGAATTTACAAACTATTTACAGGCTTGTCTGTATCACTGGGCGTTTCGGAAGTGGTTGGTGTATTTTTATGAGTTTTGTTGTCTTCTTTAGGAAGAGCTTGTTTAGCAACATTTTCTGCTGCTTGTGTAAACATTGGTTGTAATTTATCTTGCCAATATTTAATATTGGGTAAATTTTCTGGATTATCTCGATAAGCTAAAACTTTATCCCATTGACCATTATCAATAGCTTTATTAATCTCATTAGCTAGTGCTTCAGCTTTAGCCCAGTCTTGCTGCCATTGATTCATGATCTCAACCGTTTCTTTGATACCTGAAGCAGCATTTGTAGGAATTGTTTTAAGTTGAGCGATCGCACCGTTTAAATCTCCTGATTCAAACTTCTGTCTGGCTTTTTCGACAATTTTCTGCTTATCCTCACTAGATGGGGATTTTTCAGCTTCAGAAGTTGATTGATCAGATATTTCTGGACTAGGAGTAGCAACAGCAGTTGGTTTTGGTTGTGGTTTGGGAAGAGGTCGAGATGCGATTAAGGGAGTATCGTCTACGGTTTGAATAGAAACTCCTTGATCCCGTAAACAAGAAACCCATTGTTCATTATTGATAATGACATCCGAATGCGCCCAAGCCAAACGCCCAGATTTGAGTTTAAGTTCTATCCAACCGCGTTTTGTTCGCTTACCAGTAACATCAAAATCACTAGCATCGCCAAGAGTTTTGAGAATATTATCCGAATTAATCGCACTCGGTTCAGAACGAATATTAGAATTAGCTGCAACTACAGCCAAGCAGTTTTTTGATGATGTGCTATTTTTGCCTGTCCAATTAGCAGCTACATTTTTCACATTTGGATATAGATTTGTTACCAAAGCTGCTGCACCACCAGCTAATAATAAGCCAATTATCAAGGGTAATGGATCAGGTTTGCTAGAATCCTGATGAACTCTTTCGTGATGAACAGGTTTAGGAACAACATGATTAGCAGGTGAAACAGCGACAGTAGGCTGTGAAAAGACCTGAGATGCGATAGAAGATGGTCGTTTGGGGGTTTGGTAGCTAATTTGTCTTGGAGACTCAGAAGATATTGAAGATGTAGAGGTCATATTCATCAACTCTCTACAGGCTTGCAGTGCTTCCGTGGCTGTTTGGTAGCGGTCTTTGAAGTGATAACGCACCATCTTGGTTAAGATTTCTGCCAAGCGGTAATTTACAGGCAGAAAATGCTGCCAAAGGATTTCACCTGTATTGGGATCTTCTTGTAATTGGTTAGCTGGTACTCCTGTTAATGCTTGAATAGCGATGATACCAAGAGAATAAATATCACTATTAGGACGAGGTTTACCTTGTCCTTGTTCTGTAGGCATATAGCCTGGTGTGCCAATAGCTACTGTAGCGGTGAGTTGTGCGCCAACTGACACTAAGGGCGATCTCAATTGTTTAACAGCCCCAAAATCTACCAAAACTAATTTATAATCAGCAGCGCGACGGATAATATTATCTGGCTTGATATCGCGGTGAATTACTCCTTCTTGATGGACAAATTCTAAAATCCCTAGAACTTCTAACAACAGTTGCACGACTTGGTTTTGACTCCAAGGTTGGCCGGGAATCAGTTCTTGACTCAGCGTATGTCCGTCAATGTATTCTTGGACTAAGAAAAATTCTTGATTTTCGTCAAAATAAGCGAGTAGTCGGGGTATTTGGTCATGGTTACCCAACTTTTCCAAAGTTTCGGCTTCGCTGTTGAATAGACGTTTAGCAGTTTCAAAGATTTTTTGGTCAGTGCTGACAGGTTTGAGGTGTTTGACAACGCAGATGGGATTACCAGGCCGCCTGGTATCTTCGGCAATATAGGTTTGACCAAATCCTCCCGTTGCCAAAATGCGTATGACTTGGTATCGATGGTCTAGTAGTTTGCCTATCATGTTCCCTCCCCAGTTTTAACACCTAATTTTGCAAACGGTAGTCAATATCTCCAAATTTTCTTCTAGGAAATCCGCTATCTTGAGAAAAGATTTAGACTAAAAATGCAGTTTTTTAATAAAAACAACAAATTGTTACTTTTTGTTTAGTATTTCTGTTAACCAACAATGCCCCCTAAGATAACAAACTCTACTACATGGCAGCAAGCTGAACTCCTCATGCAACCGGCTTTTATTCGTGTTGTTGATAATCTTCGCAAGCATCTGGATACATCCGCTTGGAAAGGAACTTATCACGATGTACTGATTTGGCCACCTGGTACAACTGATGAAACCAAAGCTATAGTGACACAGTTGTTGCAAGATATGGAAACTGCCACACCGGAACAGGTGGAAGATATTCGCGAAAATCTTGCCCTTTTGCCTATGCCCCATCCAGGATACCATCTGCGCTTGCAACGTCAAGAGCAGCAAGTGAATGTGGATTTGTGGGATCTGTGTTATCAAGTGTGTTTTTTAGATTACAGTCCTGAGAATACAGGAGTAGATATTGATACTAATTTATTGGATGAGTCGGGGCAAGTCGATTGGCAACATTTGGAAAATAAGACCAAGCAGTTAGTTAAACAGGTATTTGACAGTTTACCAGAGGTTTGAAGCGTGGGGGGTGTGGTGTTTGGGGTATTGTGTGGGAGTATACAGGAGGCAGGAGGCAGGAGGCAGGAGGCAGAAGGCAGGAGATTTTTTGGAGTTATCTAAACAGAAAAAACCCACCTGCGTGGGTTAAGAAGTTGCATTTTCTTTAAGCAGCACAATCTTTAAATTTGCGCTCATCTGTTGTGATTGAGTTGCTATACTTGCTTAAATCTTTTGGTTTTGACTGTGCATTTGGTTTAGCTAAAAATTCTTCCATTCCTGGAATTTCTAATTGGTGGAATGTGTTTTGATTTTCTTGACTCAGAATCGATATATTTTCAACGGCTTTGAGAGTGGTTGGAGTGGTTTCTGTGCTTGTTGGATTTTCAGCAATAAATTTTTCCATCCCTGGTATTGCTAATTGAACAAAGCTCAAATGATCTTTCATGGGTTTACTCAAACGCTACTCTACATATCATGCTCATTACGCATATACGCAGGTCAATAGACACCCTTAAATAGAATTTGAGTACGCAAAATACGCACAATAAGCAAGTTTGACTCAATGCAGTATTCTAAAACCTATGAATAGGAAGCATTTTGAGGAAATTTACCCTTAAACTAAATCACAGTACGCAGAATACGCGGAATACGCAGATTGGGGTAAATGAGGTTATCAAACCTATGAATAAGCAGCAGTTTGAGGAAATTCTAGAAAAGTTCAAAAAAGCACCTGTGGAATTTGAGGTGTTGTGTTTAGTGCTGAAAGGGCTTCCTAATGGTGAGATTGCTAAGTCACGGAAAAGTGCTAAAGGAACTATCAGCAAAACAGTTTCTAATATATATGAAAAGTTTGGTATTAAAAGTGAATTCCCAGGAGATCAACCTCAAAGAGATAAATTAAAGGATTTATTTCTACAGCATAAACCTGAGTGGGTAAGTAATGATTTTTCTGTCTCTACAGATGAGAATATCAAGCAGTTAGAAAATATAACCAATAAAGGTCTAATTCCATTAGTTCCATCAGATGAGGAATTAGTTCCAGAACTTGAAGAAGAGTTGATATCTTTTGCTATCAGTATACTGGAAGAGATCGGATTTGATGAAATATTTAAGATGAAAAGAGCATTGGATTTTGTTGGTTATAAACCGAAAATAAATATAATTGCAGATAAACGCTATCAACTATTTCTTGAATATTCTTCCAACTTGGGCTTAAGTGTTTCTATTAATAAAAATATTTTAGAACCACATTTACTAAATTTGAAATATTGGGTAGATCTAGGCGATAGTAATTGGAATACAGAAATAGCCGGAATTTTCTTAGTAATTCCAGGCAAAGAAAATTTATTTTTACATTCACTTAAACCTAAATATTGGAATATATTAGAAATTGAAGGTAAAACCATAGGTGATGTTTATTTAAATGACCAAGAAAATCCAGAGTATTACGATAACACAACACAGGAAACAACTAAAAAATGTCTTGAGGGATTTAATAAATCTGATCTGAGTGACAGTGAAAGTTACCTAAATATTAATGAGAATAAGGAATTTAACTTTAACTATACCTGGCAAATGGTTATAAATTCTAGAGCAGTATTAAAAGATTTTCTGATTTATTTTGGAAAAATTTTAATGAATATACAATCGGGTGACACATCTGATATTGATGATATACCTTTCTAAAAAATCCAAATAAAAGCATTGACAGCATTTAGTAGCACAAAAAATTTGTTTAATAACTAACTTTTTTAGCTTTTGTATTCATATTCCCATATTTTTACCAATAAACTCCCAGTAATAAGAAAAACAACTTGTTGTAATGGAAATATTTTGATTTTGTAAAGTTTCTCAGTAAGTAGGTTGATAGACTTGACACAGGTTCTAACAGTAGTAAAATTTCGACATCAAAGAAAAATCAAGGCAACTAGATACATACCAGTGTACAATACTACCAATAGGACACCTTATTGCTGGGCATGAGACAGAACAACCTGGCGTTAGCTATTGAACTCATTCCGGGTTAGGATGATAAGCTAACGATGTCTTGATTAAATATCGATATTGAGTTCTTGAGATTTTATGGACAAAAGTCCACCAGATGGCAGTATTATCCTCCCCTAAGCTGGCGAAATAGTCTCCCAGCGAGGGGGAGGCATTAGGAGGAATTTATTATGCTCACACAGGAAGTTCGCAATTCATTGGATCTTGCTGACTTAAACCAGTTGAAATGTGATTTAAATAATCTACAACCCGTGGATGTAGGGGAATATATATCACTCTTACCAGAAAAACAAAGGGCGATCGCATTTCGTTTACTTAACAAATCTCAAGCCATAGATGCCTTTGAATATTTACCCACAGAAGTACAAGAAGAACTGATAAATTCTTTACATGATGCCCAAGTAGTACATCTTGTAGAAGAAATGAGTCCTGATGAAAGGGCATACTTGTTTGATGAACTACCAGCAGGAGTAGTCAAACGGTTATTACAACAACTCAGTCCTGAACAAAGACAAGCAACCGCAACAATTCTTGGCTATCCAGAAGGGACTGCTGGCCGGGTAATGACAACTGAATATGTGCGGCTGCGTCAAGGTTTGACTGTGGGTGAAGCCTTAACTAAAATTCGCTTGCAAGATGAAGATAAAGAAACAATTTACTACGCTTATGTTACCGATGATAATCGCACTTTGGTTAGTGTTGTGTCCTTGCGTCAATTATTATTTACTTTTCCAGATGTCTTAATTAAAGATATTGCCAGCAGTCATGTCGTTAAAGTGAGAACTGAAACCCTACAGGAAGAAGTTGCTCGCATTATGCAGCGTTACGATTTAATTGCTATGCCTGTAGTTGACAGGGAAGATAGATTAGTAGGCATTATTACTATTGATGATGTCATTGATATTTTAGAAGAAGAAGCCACAGAAGATATCCAAAAATTGGCGGGGGTGAGTGGTGACGAAGAAGCTTTGTCTCCTCCCCATGTTACCATTCGCAAACGGTTGCCTTGGTTATTGGGTATTATGGGATTGTATATAGGTGCTGCTAGTGCGATCGCTCCCTTTCAACAAGTAATTGCTGCTGTACCAGTCCTCGCTGTAATTATGCCGATATTTTCTAACACAGGTGGGACTGTAGGTATTCAAGCTTTAACCGTGACAATTCGCGGTTTGGGTGTAGGGGAAGTCACACCCAAAGACACTGCCAAAATTCTCCGCAAAGAACTTTTAGCTGGTTTAGGTACAGCCCTGGCTTTATGTATAACCATGATGTTACTTTCTCTAATTTGGGCTAAACCTCACGAAAGATGGGTGGCTTTGGTTGCGGGAGCAGTTATGGCAACGAATACAATGGTTGCTGTTAGCTTGGGAACTTTGCTACCAATGGGATTACAACGACTCAAGTTAGATCCTGCCTTGATGAGTGGTCCCTTAGTAACAACGTTACTGGATACTATTGGCTTTTTAACCTTCCTCAGCATGATTTCTATTGCTTTGAAAGTATTTAATTTACAATCGTGAAATACGGACAGTTAAATCTGGGCATTCTAGCAATTGCAAAGTTAATTTTTAGGCTGGCAATTACCCAGTCAAATTATTTTTGGGACTTATCACAAATAAACTCGGTCTTGGTCAAAAATTTCTTCTAGTAGGATGACACACAAACACATGAGTAAATTATTTGCAACTCTAACACTGACAACTGGTACAGCTTTAACTCTCATCCTAATGGGAATAGCTCCCTCTCAATTCGCTGGGATAATTCCATTAGAGTCTATCAGTAGTAACCCCGCTCTAGCGCAGACAGGGATTAACCTAACAAGTCTGCGTAGTGCTTCTCTCTCTAAGCATAACGGTTATCGCTCCATACATCGTAGCCCTGCTCTGACTACAAGTAATTCTCTTGATAACACCGCTCAAACTTGGGCCCAATACTTAGCAACCAATGGAGTGTTTGAACACAGTACCCCCAGCCAACGCAATAATGCTGGAGAAAATTTGTATGTTTCATATACTACAGCATCCTCAGTAGACTCAACCACCCTGTCCAACACAGCAGTGAAGAAGTGGTACGATGAAGTTTCAGCCTACAACTATTCAAATCCAGGGTTTTCCAGCCAAACTGGGCATTTTACCCAGGTAGTCTGGAAGAGCAGTACCCAATTAGGTTGTGGTGCGGCACAGGGCGTTAAAACCATTAATGGAACTAAGTATAACGCCTTCTATGTGGTCTGCCAGTATGCTCCCGCTGGTAATGTGCAAGGGCAATTTCCTGCTAACGTGCTGAAACCCTAGTATTCAAAAGATTGAACTTAGCACCAGCAACTTCTGTTGGTGCAATTAAAATTTAGTTAATCTGAATCAGATGGCACAAGAAAAGTGATAGACACAGGTGTTATCATTGCTACTGCATATACAAATTTACACGCTGTAGAGTGTCATACAACCTCAACTCAGAACTATTTATGCCTACTACTACTTGGAATCGTCATCACATTCTTTCCCTAGCTGACTTCACAACCGCTGAATATAACGCGGTTTTGCAAACTGCGGCTTCGTTTCAAGAGGTGCTATCACGCAGAACAAAGAAAGTACCCACTTTACAGGGACAGGTGGTGGCAAATTTATTTTTTGAACCTTCTACCCGCACCCGTAGTAGTTTTGAAATTGCTGCTAAAAGGTTAAGTGCAGATACGCTCAATTTTGCTGCGGCTACTTCTTCCATGACTAAAGGAGAGACGATTTTAGATACTGCTAAAACCTATTTAGCGATGGGTACGGATATTATGGTGATCCGTCATAAAGAAGCAGGAGTACCGCAAGCGATCGCTCAAGAAATGGATCGTTTAGGTGTAAAAGTCAGCGTCTTAAATGCTGGTGATGGACAACATGAACATCCATCCCAAGGATTACTTGATTTATTTACAATTTGTAGTTTAATTGACCCTGCACAACCCAGAATTGAATTATTAGAAGGTAAAAAAATCGCCATTGTTGGAGATATTTTACACTCTCGTGTTGCCCGTTCTAATATTTGGAGTTTAACCGCTAGTGGTGCAGAGGTTCATTTAGCAGCACCTCCCACATTATTACCGAAATTCTTTGCTGAATATTTAGGTGCAACAGACTCAGAAAACTTGAAATCAAAACGTTTATTTACTCATTGGCAGCTAGAACCAGCCTTAGAAAACGCAGATTTTGTGATGACATTGCGTTTACAAAAAGAACGGATGACAGCACATTTATTACCGAGTTTAAGGGAATATCATCAATTATTTGGGATTACTAGAAATAAGTTAAAACTCTGTAAACCTAATGTTAAAGTTTTGCATCCAGGACCAGTAAATCGGGGTGTAGAAATTAGCTCTGATTTAATGGATGATCCTGAATTTAGCTTAATTCAAGATCAAGTAACTAGTGGTGTTGCTGTGAGGATGGCACTGTTGTATTTTATCGGTAGTGGTAGGGCGTAATTTAGAATTAATATGGATGCCATATTTGCTGATAGAATTCGTGGAGTTTTATTTGGTCAAGCCGTTGGAGATGCACTAGGTTTTGGAACTGAGTTTTTAGCTCGTTCTGAAGTAATATTTACATATCCTCATGGATTAACAAACTACTCACAAATCAGATATTTTTCGAGAATTACTAACAAATTTGAACAAGTTGATGATTGGAGATGGAAACCTGGAGACTGGACTGATGATACTGACCAAATGCTTTGTATTCTTGATAGTTTATTAGCACAAAAACAAGTTAATATTCAAGATATTGCTACTCGTTTTCAAGATTGGGCTATTATTGATGGTTTTGGTATTGGTGGTACAGTTTACAAAATGGTTCATCATCCAGAATTTTTGCGAGATCCTCATCGTGTAGCTGAAGAATATTGGCGGTCTAAAAATCGGGAAACAGCAGCTAACGGGGGAGTAATGCGGACTTCAGTATTAGGAATATGGGAATATTTTGACGCGGATAAAGTTCGTAATAACGCTGAAAATGTATGTAAAATAACCCATGCAGATCCTCGTTGTGTTGCTTCCTGTGTTGCTGTTTCTTTAGCAATTAGTCACCTGATACAAGGTGTAGAAGATGTGAATTTATTGGTTGATGAAATAGCGAATGATGTCAAATCATTCCATCCAGAGATAGAAGAATCCTTTCACAAAGCAAAAGCAGATTCATTAGATGATTTAGACTTAGATGAAGGTTTGAATGCTAACGAAAGTTATAGGTTAAGCTATACATTAAAAACCTTGGGGGCTGGTTTTTGGGCTTTACTTCATGCTGAAAACTTTGCAGAAGGTATTCTTGCCATTATTCAAGAAGGGGGAGATGCAGATACAAATGCTGCTGTCGCTGGTGCATTGTTAGGGGCAAAATTTGGTTATCAAGGAATTGATAATAAATGGATAGAAGGTTTAGTTTATCAACAGGAATTAGACGCTAGAGTAGATGATTTAATTAGGTTAATTGATGAATGATGATTTTCAGGATTTAATTTGTCTGAATCAGGATGTCCAGGATTAAAGGATTTACAAGATAAGTAACTAGGAAGCTGGTAAAATATATGAAATTTTTGATCCTGATTTGATATAATATTTATGATTGATAGGAAAATATAAATATTAATTAGCTAACTCTAGTTCCTCACTCTAGTTTGCTAATTATCTAGTTAATCCTAGTCATGGTTAATTACTGAAAAATACCTGTTTTCATCCTGTAAATCCTTTAATCCTGTAAATCCTGATTCAGACAAATTCCTTAACTAGAAACTTGCATTATAGTCACTCTATCACCCACTATTGACAATGACAGCTATCACCATTAATTTAAACCCTATTGTCAGATTTACCGACGATCAATTTTATCAACTATGTCGGGAAAACCCAGAAGTCAAATTTGAGAGGAGTGCAAAAGGAGAATTATTAATCATGTCACCAACAGGAGGAGAAACTGGAAAAAGCAACTCAGAAATTAACGCTGATTTTGTAATTTGGAACCGCCAAAATAAACTAGGAGTTTGTTTTGATTCTTCCACCTGCTTTAAATTGCCTAATGGTGCAAATCGTTCTCCTGATGTAGCTTGGATAAAAAAAGAAAGATGGGATAGTTTAACAATAGAAGAAAAAACAAAATTTCCTCCGATTGCGCCTGATTTTGTTTTAGAATTAATGTCACCTACAGATAGCTTGCAAGAAACCCAAAAGAAAATGCAAGAATATATAGATAACGGTGTAAAATTAGGTTGGTTAATTAATCCGAAAAGGCGACAAGTAGAAATTTATCGTTTAGGTAAACCGATAGAAATATTAACCTCACCGTCAGAATTATCAGGAGAAGATATTTTACCAGGATTTATTTTAAATATGGCAATAGTTTGGTAATTGAAATATTAGAGAAATATACAATATGATGACAAATTTAAATTTATAAATAGACGAAAACTTAATCAAAGAAGCACTGGAACTGAGTGGTTATAGTGATCAAAGTGCTGTAATTGCAGAAGCTTTAAAACAGTATATACAACGGCGAAAACAGCAGGAGATTAATTATAGAACTATTTGGTATAATTGAATATGAAGATAATTATGACTACAAACAACAAAGATATAGAGAATAAAGTTATAGTTGATACAGTTGTTGGAAAATTTCGGAGTTTTCTCCTTCTCTTTGCGTCTCTGCGTGAGATAAAACCCACTAATTTTCACCTACCATATAAAATTATAAAATTAAAGCAAAAGACAAATCTGAACACAAGCACACTCCATGCGTATTTCTTTAAATTGGCTGCGGGAACTAGTAGAGATAAAACTGACTCCAGAAGAACTAGCTGAAACCTTGACAATGGCAGGGTTTGAAGTCGAAGATATAGAAGATCGCCGTACTTGGGCAGATGGCGTTGTCATAGGTAAAGTGCTGGAACGTCAACCGCACCCCAACGCAGATAAACTGAGTGTCTGTACAGTAGATATTGGTGCATCTGAGACTTTAAATATTGTCTGTGGTGCGGCCAATGTTCGCGCAGATATTTATGTACCAGTCGCAACCACAGGTACTTACCTACCCAACATCGACTTAAAAATTAAACCGGCAAAACTCAGAGGTGTACCATCTAACGGGATGATCTGTTCTTTAAAAGAACTGGGTTTACCGACTGATGTAGATGGGATTCATATTTTCACCCCAGAAAATCTCTCCTTGGGTAGTGATGTACGTCCCTTGTTGGGTTTAGATGATGTCATCTTAGATGTCACTGCAACTGCTAACCGTGCTGATGCTTTATCGATGGTGGGTATCGCGAGGGAAGTTGCTGCTTTGACTGGTGGAAAGTTGTCTATTCCCCAACCGGAAGCAGTGACAATTAACAAGAGTGCAGGAAACCTAACTTTAAAAATTTCGGAAACCAAAGCTTGTCCTGCTTACATTGGTACTGTTGTTGAACAGATAAAAATTGCCCCTTCTCCTGAGTGGTTACAACAGCGTTTGCGTTCTGCTGGGGTAAGACCAATTAATAATGTGGTGGATATCACTAATTATGTATTGTTAGAAAGGGGACAACCTCTGCACGCTTTTGATCAGGAAAGATTAAAATCTGTAGCTGGTAGTGAAAATTTAACCATTGGTGTGCGCTTTGCTGAAGCTGGAGAAACTCTGAAAACTTTAGATGGACAAACCCGCACTTTGTCAACCCAGAATTTATTAATTACTGCTAATAATAAAGCTGTGGCTTTAGCAGGAGTAATGGGTGGTGAAGAAACTGAAGTTCATGAAGGTACACAAAGCTTAGTTTTAGAAGCAGCTTTATTTGAATCTGTGGCTATTCGTCGTTCTTCCCGCAGTGTGGGCTTAAGAAGTGAGGCTTCGGGTAGATATGAACGAGGAGTAAATCGCGCAGAATTAGAAATAGCTTGTAACCGCGCTTTATCGTTAATCACTGAATTAGCAGATGGTGTAATTGTCCAACAAGAAATTGCTGATACTCGTCCTGATCCTGCTAACTGGTCTCATTCTATTGTGCTGCGGTTAGATAGAATTAATGAAGTGCTAGGACCCATTGATTTGGGAGTAGAAACAGGAGAACTGGAAGCTGAAGATGTAGAAAGAATTTTGACTGCTTTGGGATGTGAATTAACTGATAATAATGACCGCACTTGGAAGGTGACAGTACCACCTTATCGTTACCGCGATTTAGAACGGGAAATTGATTTAATTGAAGAAATCGCCCGTCTTTATGGTTATGATAATTTCGTTGATACTTTACCAGAAAAAACAGAACCTGGTTATCTATCTTTAGATCAAGAATTGCTGCGGAAGTTACGGGCATATTTGCGGGCTGAAGGTTTAACAGAATTAATGCACTATTCTTTGGTAAAGCCAGGGGAGGATAAACAGATTGTTCTTGCTAACCCTTTATTTGCAGAATATTCAGCGTTGCGAACTGATTTAATTTCTGGATTGATTGATGCTTTTCAATACAATTTAGAACAGGGAAATGGGGCGCTAAATGGTTTTGAAATCGGGCGCATTTTCTGGCAAGAAGAAGAGGGTTTGCAAGAAGCTGAGATGCTGGCTGGTATTATGGGTGGTGATGCTACCCTTGGTAAATGGTCACGGGGTGGACGTGAACAGCAGATGACGTGGTTTGAAGCTAAGGGCATTTTAGAAAGTGTCTTTCAACAATTTGGTTTAGAGGTAGAATTTCAACCAGAAAATCGAGATTCACGTTTACATCCAGGACGTACCGCTTCTTTATGGGTAAGGGGTAATAGGTTGGGAACTTTTGGACAAGTTCACCCCCAACTGCGACGGGAAAAAAGTTTACCAGATGCGGTTTTTGTGTTCCAATTGAGTTTGGATACGCTATTGAATGCGTTGGATAATGATGATTTACTAGTTCCCAAGTTTAAATCCTATTCTACCTATCCAGCTAGTGATAGAGATTTAGCATTTTTCGCACCTGTGAAGGTGACAGTTTCGGAAATTGAAAAAGTGATTACTAAAGCTGGTAAAGGTTTATTAGACTCGGTGGAAGTGTTTGATGAGTACAGAGGTGAAAATGTCCCCGCAGGACAGCGGAGTTTAGCTTTTCGCTTAATTTATCGAGTCAGCGATCGCACTCTCACCGATAATGAAGTTGAACCAGTTCATGATAAAGTGCGTACTGCTTTGGTGGAAAAATTCGGCGTGAGTCTGAGAAGTTAATTCTTAGGTAATTGGTAATGGGTAATTGGTAATTGGTAATAGTTTTCTATTTACTAATTGCTAATTGCCATTATCAAAACTACTCAAAAACAGGAGGCCAAATTTCCGAAATTACCACCTCAAAATCAGGTAATAAATCAGGAATTGTTAAAATCTCACCATCTTTTAAAATCACTGTTTCACCATGACGAGAAACTTCTAACGTTCTAGTTTTAGGATTAATTAAAATTCCTACTTGTGAACCTAATTTAATAAATTCTTGAATCTTGTTTCTCAGTTTATCTATAGAATCGGTTTTAGATTTTACTTCCACTACCAAATCAGGAACTAATTCTGCATAATCTTCTGTTGATATTTTCAATCTCTCAGCACGAACAAAAGAAACATCGGGCGCACGTAAATCAGAATTTGGTAACTTAAACCCCGCGCTAGAACCCACTACACGGCCTAGTTTACGAGGTCTAACCCAGTTTCTTAACAAAGCTGCAAACTCAGTACCTACCTCTTCTGGTTCATAACCCGAAGGACTCATAATAATGATACTTCCATCAACTAATTCCATGCGATAGTCTGGATATGCTATCTGTATTTCTTCTAGTTCTTTCACGGTTAAAGACATGATGGTTTTCTCCTGAAATACTACGGAAATACTCTATTGATTGTGATTAATTGTTGCATTTTATTATATCATACTTATATGATAAAAGTGCTTTTGAATCATGACCTTCACCTTAACACAGGAGTAATAAAATCATGGCCAAATATGTAATGTGGGGAAGCTACTGCGAAGACGTTTTAAGCAAACGTGAACCCTATCGTCAAGCACACTTAGAAGGATTAGGAAAACAAAAAGAATCAGGTGTGTTGATTACTATTGGACCAACTAAAGATGTGACTCAAGTTTTTGGTATTTACGAAGCGGAAGACGAAAACACTGTTCGTCAATTGGTTGAAGCTGATCCTTATTGGCAAAATGGCATATGGACAGAATACTCTATCAAAGAGTGGATTCAGGCTTTTTAATCAATCATAATTACAGGAGGAGTCAGGAGTCAGGAGTCAGGAGAAAGAATTTATTTTGCACCTGTTCCCTGTTCCCTGTTCCCTGTTCCCTGTTCCCTTGTTTACGAATTACGAATTACCCTTTTAGCGCCCTTCTAAAATTACGTCGATAGGATGGATTAGCAATAAACAAAGCTGGCCATAATAAAGTAAAACCAATGCGATTGGGTAAATTTTGTGTAAAATGAGTTTTATTAAACCCAGTCCAAAACTTCCAAGCCCCAACTACATAAGCCACTGTCAAACCAAGAATAATTAATTCCATTGTCGTCAACTCCCTTAGTAAATTCAGAGAATTTTAGTTAAACTTACACACTTTACAGAGATTTCATTGCCAAAATCGAGAGCCTATAACTCAGGTTATCAGACTGTGGCTTTGGAGTCACTTGATTCTACTTTAGATTAGTATCACAGATTGCTGCCAGTCATCGGAAACAGTGCGGTGTTCATAAAAATATAGAAGTATCTTAAATTTATCCTGTTTTTCTGTTTTATATCAAGTCTTGCTCATTACTGAGGATAAGTTTGGTTTGATTGCTAACTGTTTTTTCCTAATTACCAGCACTTTATACGAAGACGTTGCCCAAATACAGATATGATAATTTTGTTACTCGATGATGATATTACTTGATTTTATCCAAACCAGCCAAATACTTTTTTGGGTAAATTTACTTAATTTTGAGTAGATGTTTCTTGTGGAAGTTCCTCAAAGATCAACATTCATAGGAGACTAAAGAAAGAACAGCCAAATTTTATAACGAATCTCGATGCAGTCAAGGCTGTAAATAGGAGGATTTATGCGTGCAGTACTAATGGCAGGTGGGTCGGGGACACGTTTACGTCCCTTGACTTGCGATTTACCCAAACCAATGGTTCCTATCTTAAATCGACCCATTGCCGAACATATTATCAATCTTCTCAAACGACATCACATTACAGAAGTCATTGCCACATTGCATTATTTACCGGATGTCCTGCGAGATTACTTTCAAGATGGCAGTGATTTTGGCGTACAGATGACTTATGCTATTGAAGAAGATCAACCATTGGGGACAGCAGGTTGTGTTAAAAATATTGCTGAACTTTTGGATGAACCTTTTTTAGTCATCAGCGGCGATAGTATCACAGATTTTGACCTGACAGCAGCCATTGAATTTCACAAACAAAAACAATCAAAAGCTACTTTAATTTTAACCCGTGTTCCCAACCCAATTGAATTTGGCGTAGTAATTACGGATGAAGAAGGACGCATCAAACGATTTTTGGAAAAACCTTCAACCAGCGAAATTTTTTCCGATACTGTTAATACAGGTACTTATATTTTAGAACCAGAAGTTTTGGAATATTTACCAGAAAACACTGAAACTGATTTTTCCAAAGATTTATTTCCTTTACTGCTGGCAAAAAATGAACCAATTTATGGTTATGTAGCCCAAGGTTACTGGTGTGATGTTGGTCATTTAGATGCTTATCGGCAAGCCCAGTATGATGCTTTAGCCAGGAAGGTAAAACTAGATTTTCCCTATCAAGAAATTTCTGCTGGTGTGTGGATCGGTCAAAACACATATATTGATCCAACAGCTAGAATTGAAACTCCAGCGGTGATTGGTGATAATTGCCGGATCGGCGCGAGAGTACAAATTGAAGATGGGACAGTAATTGGTGATAATGTGACTGTTGGTGCAGATGCGAATTTAAAGCGGCCAATAGTTTGGAATGGAGCGATTATAGGAGATGAAGCACAATTATCAGCTTGTGTAATTTCCCGTGGGACTCGTGTTGATAGACGCGCTCATGTATTAGAAGCTGCTGTAGTGGGTTCGCTTTCTACGGTGGGAGAAGAGGCGCAAATTAGCCCAGGTGTGCGGGTTTGGCCGAGTAAAAAGATTGAATCAGGTGCTGTTTTAAACATTAACCTGATTTGGGGTAACACTGCTCAAAGAAATTTATTTGGTCAACGCGGGGTACAAGGTTTAGCTAATATTGACATTAGCCCGGAGTTTGCGGTCAAATTGGGTGCTGCTTACGGTTCGACTTTGAAGCCTGGTTCTCAGGTGACTGTTTCCCGTGATCAGCGGAATGTGTCGCGGATGGTAACTCGTTCTTTAATTGCTGGGTTGATGTCGGTGGGTGTGGATATTCAAAATCTTGACTCGACAGCTATTCCCATCACCAGAACAGTTATTCCCACAATGGGAGTTGCTGGGGGTATTCATGTCCGGGTACATCCAGATCGCCCTGATTATATCCTGATTGAATTCATGGATAGCAAGGGCATTAATATCACTAAAGCTCAGGAAAAGAAAATTGAGGGGGCTTATTTTAAGGAAGATATGCGGAGAGCGCAAAGTCATGAAATTGGCGATGTGGCATATCCTAGCCAGGTGATTGATCGTTACTGCACTGCTTTTGAAAAGCTTTTAAATGTGGCAACTTTGCGTAACAGCCGAGCAAAGGTAGTTATTGATTATGTTTATGCGGTATCTGGGGCGGTGTTACCGCAAATGTTAGATAAGTTTGGTGCTGATGCGGTGGTGTTAAATGCGAGTGTGAATAAAACCGCAATGACATCTACTAGCCGGGAAGGTTTGCTGACTCAGTTGGGTCATGTGGTGGAAGCACTGAAGGCTAATTTTGGGGTGCAGGTATCAGCTAATGGTGAACAACTGATTTTAGTTGATGAGTCTGGCTACCCGGTGCGGGGAGAAATACTGACGGCGTTGATGGTGGAAATGATGTTAACTGCTAATCCTAGAGGTTCGGTGGTTGTGCCGGTTCATGCTTCTAGTGCGGTGGAACAAGTGGCGCGTCGTCATGATGGTAAGGTAATCCGTACCAAAGCTAATCCTACTGCTTTAATGGAGGCTTGTCAAAAAAATCCCAATGTAGTTTTGGGTGGAAGTGGGGAAACGGGTTTTATTTTCCCACAATTGCATCCGGGTTTTGATTCGATGTTCTGCATTGCTAAGTTGATTGAAATGCTGACAATTCAAGAGCGATCGCTTGCTTCTGTGCGCTCAGAATTACCCCGCGTTATCTACAGAAATTATACTATTCGTTGTCCCTGGACTGCTAAGGGGGCGTTGATGCGTTATTTGGTGGAAACTCACCCAGCGCAAAATTTGGAATTGATTGATGGAGTGAAAATTTGTCAACCTTATGATGATAGTTGGGTGTTAGTTCTACCCGATGCCAGTGAACCATTGGTACATTTATTTGTTAACAGCAGCGATCGCGATTGGGTAGATGATAGTTTGAGAAGTTATCGCCACCGTGTACAGACTTTTGTGGAACGAGAACAGGAACATTATGCGGAAGTGTAATATCTGAATCAGGATTTACAGGCTTAAATTTCTCTGTCAGAAAAATGATTTTGATAATTTAAATCTTGCTTGGAAATTCTCACATCATCAAAATTGCCAGAAACCACATCCCCGACTTCTAATATTATTGATGTCAATAGGTGACAGATCAAAAAAGAAGTCGGGGATGTTAATTTGATTTAGATGTGAGAATAAGATAGACCTAACCCCCCAGCCCCCTTCCCTACCAGGGAAGTGGGAGTCAACGCCTCTCCCCTACAAGGGGAGAGGTTTGGAGAGAGGTTTTATATTTGTTATCTATCTCCAAACTCAGTGTAAGATTCTGCCAGAATGGCAAATATACACCCGTAAAATCCTATAAATTATAAATAACAACACTAATAGCTGTTGAACTAGCCTACCTTTAGGCTTCATGCTGACAGCTAAATGCTTGCCTTTTACACCAAGACAGATGAACCGTAACTACTGGTGGTTCTTTTTCCTACTAAGTTTGAACAATTACAAATTGGGGTAGTGGCTAACCCGAAATTTGAGATTGTGATCAAAATTCTTCTACTATTTTAGGTGTTAGTTTTTGATTATAAACTTCAGCATCGGCGCTGTTGTGGGAAATTGAACAGTTACGGTGAAATCTTCCTTATGGCTGGTAGCAGTTTGAACTATTACACTTCTAGTCCCATTATATTAATCCTATTTCTCCCCAACAGGATTAACTCTACTGTATAAATTGGCAATTTATATAGCATATACTGGAAGCTGAAAAATTTCTCAGCTTCTTTTTTTTTGCAAGTACCTGAACTGAAGATTCCCGATTTCTCAAAGAAGTAGAAAATATATCTAGTAAATATCTACACTATATTTATTGTTTGATTATTCATCTAAGGTTAGATTTATTAATTAAATTTACCTGTAACTAAGAGGTTACTCAAATAGCTAAAAACTCTCATACTATAGATAGATAAAAATTAGTAGATTTCCGATGGTAATAGAATATATGTTTATTTCGCAAGGTAGAGGTCTATCTACTTTATTAGGTAAAAACCATTTATTTTTATACTCTTGTTCAACACTCGTTTAACAATTGAATAAAATTTTAAATAAATTAGATCAAATTGATTAATAATTTTAAATTGTCCAATTTTATCAAACTAAAGTATTGGAGCAAAAAATATAAATTTGATGTAAGATTATTATGAAGATGCAATCAAGGAATTCAGACCTTACATAAACTTTCAGTGAAGATGCAGGAAAATTTGGAAATGAATAATAGTGGCTAAACACAGATAGCGATTAACTCTAAATACTTGTCGGGTTTTACGGGAAAGGGAAATAAAAAACCTTTAACCCAAACCCAGTAAGCTTTTCCCGGTCCAGAGTAAATAAAAACTACAAGCTGCAAAACCCCGAACAGTATTAGATTAACTCTGTGCTTTTCTTTGAATTTTTCTGTCCAAAAAGTTCAGATTTATGAAAATCTGCTGATGAGAAAATACTAGTGTTAGGCTAGTGTTAAGAAATAGGTTGCTTCCTTGCCTGAACTTAAAAAGTTTTAGGCTTCAATTGGAACAGGTTTTACCTCATTATTGTTGGTTAATCAAAACTCAACAAATTTAAATAGTTGAAAGTTGCTGTATCAAGTTGCATCGCAAGGGTCAAAATAATGAGTAATTTATAATTCATAGTTCATAATTTAAAGACTGCTGAGAATTTGCTTTTTCTATAGGCAGCCTCGTTTTGGTTAGGGTTGAAATCTCTATTCAAAACCAATTATGAATGAGGACTTACGAATTGCTACTAATGATAGGTGTTTTATCATAACCTGCTGTTTAAACCAGCGTTATTTGCACATCACCTCATAAATATTTAGTCGGCTTGAAGTGGTTTGTAAATTTTGCATCTGGATTTTAAAAACAGATGTCAGGGATAAATTTACCCAAGTTTTTGCCCAAATTTCACAGTATTCAGCAACTGGTAAGAATTATGTCATCCTCTTCTCAAAAAGACAAAGTTTCTGAACTTTATGATGCACACGAGAGCAAGTTTTTAACGGCTTTTCAGCGTAAGGCGCTGTTAAAAAATTTGCAAGCTGATTTACAACCAGAATATCGACGACGCATTGAAATTATGTTGTTAGCAGATATGGGTAAATCTCAATCTCGTATCTGTGAAATAATTGGTTGTTCTCAGGAGATGGCGCGGTATTGGATTGGTATAGCTGAGGCTGGTATGGCTCATAAATGGAATGAAAGAAGGATAGGTAGACCAAAGACTGTTAATAATCAATATATTGAGAGATTGAAAGAATTGGTGAGTCATAGTCCCCGTGAATATGGCTATGCTTTTGGTTACTGGACTGCTCAATGGTTGAGTAAACATTTAGCAAATGAATTAGGGATTGAAATTAGCGATCGCCATATTAATCGCCTACTTAAACAAATGGGACTTTCTACCAAACGCAAAAGTTCCCCCCAACCCCAAACTCTGCAAAATCAGGATGCTAGTATCACGATTTGCGATTTGCAATCTCGCTCCGAACCTAGTTTTAATTGGTCATTTAATTTGATTCAGACCAATAACTAATATTTGGAGGTAAGAAAATGACATCAGCGTTTTCTCATGAAAAGTTAGCTGCACAAATCACCCACGCTTTGGGCGAGTCTCTGTCAAATCAAGACCTAGAAACTTGTATCCAAGCATTAGAAATTATTGAGCCGCCAATAGCCAAACAATTTTGGCAATCGACAACCGCAGCACCGGGAATTTATCTTGTTTTGGCTGGTAAAGTCAGACTATTAGATGGTGAAAATAATTTAATTACCACTTTGACATCTGGTTCATCCTTTGGGGAGTTGACGTTGTTTCCCGAACAAGAGTTTAGTGATTATGTAGCGAGAGCTTCTGTTAATTTAAAAATAGGTTATCTGCCCCAGGAGGTAATTAATAAATTTTCCGCCGTATCTGAGCGCCTACTCCATCAGGCAGAACTTTGGGATACACTGCTGTTATTGTGCCAAAACTCTGCTATTCCTCGTCATGAATCAACAGAGGAAATCTTAACAGCATTATCCCTATTTGCAAAACAAAATTTAGAAATTGGTTCCTTAAATACCCAACTCACCAAAGATAGTAAACTGTTGCTAGTGCGTCAGGGAGAATTACAACATTCTCAGGGGACAAAATTAACACCTGGTAATATTTTTGTAAATCCCCAACAGGGAAATTGGCAAGCAAACCAACCAACCATAGCCTACATTTTACGTCATAGTGATTGGCAAACAGCACTACAACACTGGCCGCAACTAAGTACCTTAATTGAAGCAGAAAATATACCAATTCCCGCACCAATACAGCGCGAAGTTAAGCCCAAAAGTCGGAATGTAATTCAATTTCCCCAACCGAGAATACAACCTCAACCACAGCCCAAACAACACCAAAAATACTTTCCTAGTCCCACCGTCACCGCTGGCAATTGGTGGCGTAGAATTAGCAAACGTTACCCATTTTTTGAACAACAAAGCGCCTCAGACTGTGGTGCAGCTTGCTTAGTGATGATTAGCCGTTATTGGGGGAAGAATTTCAGCATTAATCGCTTGCGGGATCTTGCCAATGTTAACCGTGCTGGTGCATCGATGCAGAGTTTAACTGCTGCGGCTGAAAGTATTGGCTTTGCTACTCGTCCAGTGAAAGCCAGTTTAGATAAATTAGCACAACAACCCCTACCAGCGATCGCTCACTGGGAAGGTAAACATTACATCGTCGTCTATGAAATCACCAAAAAACAGGTAATAGTTGCTGATCCTGCTATCGGTCAACGCAACCTCACTATCGGGGAATTTAAAGCCGGTTGGACTGGTTATGCGTTGTTATTACAACCGACAAACTCACTCAAAGAAACCCCAGAAGCTAATACACCATTTTGGCAGTTATTTGAGTTAGTTAAACCTCACTCCCAGGTACTGCTAGAAGTATTTGCAGCTTCGGTGTTAATTCAAATATTTGGACTGGTGACACCTTTATTTACTCAACTCTTATTAGACAGAGTAATTGTTCAAGGTAGCACCATTACCTTAAACACCGTTGGGTTTGGATTGTTAATTTTTGGCTTATTTCGTGTCGTCATTAATGGACTCAGACAATATCTATTAGACCACACAGCTAACCGAATTGGTGTAGCCTTGATGGTAGGTTTTATCAAACACACATTTCGTTTACCTCTGTCATTTTTTGAATCTCGTTACGTTGGGGATATCGTTTCTCGCGTCCAAGAAAATCAAAAAATTCAGCGGTTTCTCACTGGTGAAGCACTATCTATTATTTTAGATTTGGTGACGGTCTTTATCTATGTGGGTTTGATGTTTTGGTACAGTCCACCCATGGCTTTGTTAGTGTTAACAATTGTACCACCTTTTGTATTTCTAGCCCTGTTTGCTACACCTTTTTTAAGACGCATTAGCCGTGAGGTATTTAGTGCAGTAACTCAAGAAAATAGTTACTTAATTCAAAGCTTGTCGGGAATTTCTTCCATTCGCTCAATGGCTATTGAACAAACAGTACGCTGGCGTTGGGAAGAATTGCTCAATAAATTGACCAAGAAAAATTTCAGCGTTCAGGTAATTAGTAACCAACTACAAATTATTAGTTCCACAATTCAATCTTTAGCTAGTACAGGATTGCTATGGTTTGGAGCTTGGTTAGTGATTCAAAATCAATTAACCATTGGACAATTAGTTGCTTTTAATATGTTATTAGGCAACATTATTCAACCTTTTCAGCGGTTAATTGTGTTGTGGAATCAACTACAAGAAGTAATTGTTTCCACCGAAAGAATTAATGATGTTTTAGAAGCAGAAGTAGAAGAAGATTTAGCAGTCCAGCCCCGTCAAGTTTTACCCAGATTGCGGGGTAAAATAAACTTTGATCAAGTAACATTTCGTTATCATCCAGAAAGCGATATTAACATCCTAGAAAATCTGAGTTTTGAAATTTTACCTGAACAAACTGTAGCAGTTGTGGGACGAAGTGGATCAGGAAAAACCACTCTTTCTAAGTTGATTTTGGGTTTATATCCGCCGACTGATGGCAGAGTATTGATTGACAATCAAGATGTGACTAGTATTTCTCTAAAATCACTGCGATCGCAAATAGGAGTTGTTGACCAAGATACATTTTTATTTGGCGGTACAATTCGGGAAAATATTAGCATTGCTCATCCAGAAGCTGCCCTAGAAGAAATTATAGAAGCAGCACAAATGGCAGGCGCAGATGAGTTTATTAAACGCATGGCTATGGGTTATGAAACCCAAATTGGTGAAGGTGGAGGAATGTTATCAGGGGGACAACGTCAACGTCTAGCTATAGCTCGTGCATTATTAGGAAATCCGCGCCTTTTAATATTAGATGAAGCTACCAGTCATCTTGATGCTGAATCTGAGCGAATTATTCAGAACAATCTCAAAAAGATCCTCAAAGGACGCACAAGTTTAATTATTGCTCATCGCCTTTCCACCGTGCGTCATGCTGACCTGATTATAGTTTTAGATCGCGGCGTTTTAGTTGAAAGCGGTACTCACGACGAATTAATCGCCAAAAGAGGACATTATTACTATCTCAATCAACAACAACTAGCGGCGACAGGCTAAATCAGTTAACAGTGGAAGATGCCTCCCTTTCCTCCCCTGTCACCTTAATTAATCTCCAACCGAAATCTAGAGACGTTGCATACAACGTCTCTAATATGTATAGCCATGGACAGGGTGGTTAGGACATCAATTGATAATGAAACTCCCACTACAAAAGGATTTTACTCCTGACTCCTGCTATATGTTCCATTTAAGTAGGTGGGTGTGAAAAATTGTCGTTATGACAAGGCAAAAGGCAATAGAGAAGAGGTTTTGGGCAATTTTACTTTTCGTTACATACTCCTGTTTTTTTGTGCCTTTCTACTTACAACAGAATTTTATGAATGTACAAAGGGCTTTTCTGCACATAAATTGGCGTTTAATTAATCATTTTTCCACTTTAGCAACAAGTTTTATACTCTTCATCCAAGATTGGTTATGCCACAATCAACTTACAATTCATCATCAGCCTTTGTTATATCAGAACAGGCTCATTCTTCTGGTATTCAACATGAAAAACAGACAGCAACCAAAGAGAATGATTGGTTTTATGGTACTGAAGAATTATTAGATGCTTTACCGAAAGTATGGACACGCTCCATGCTGTATTTACTGATTAGTTTTACAGCAGTAGCCTTACCTTGGACAATGTTTTCCCAAGTTGATGAAACTGGAAATGCTAGTGGCAGAATAGAACCCAAAGGTGCAACCCAAAAATTAGATAGTGCAGTTACTGGGAGTGTTATTGCTGTCAATATTAAAGAAGGAACAACCGTTAAAGCCGGACAGGTTTTAGTGGAAATTGAATCCGAACTTTTGCAAACAGAACTGCAACAAACTCAGGCTAAAATAGAAGGTTTAGTGAATCGTCAAGCACAATTAGAATTACTCAAAAATCAGGTATTACTGGCGATAAATATCCAAGAACAACAAAATCAGTCTCAACAATTAGAAAAACTCGCTCAACTTAATCAAGCAAGAGAAAACGTAGATGCTAAACAAAGTGCATACCATTTGCAAGGATTGGAAAGACTTGCTCAAGTTGAGCAAGTAAAACAGAACATAAATTCTACCGAAATTGCCCATCGTTTAGCTAAAAGTCGTTTGAATCGAGATTTATTAGAAGTTTCTCGCTATCGTCTACTGTTACAGGAAGGTGCAATTCCTCAAACCAGATTTGTGGAATTAGAAAAGACGGCAGAAGACAGCCAAAGGTTGGAGGAAGAAGCTAAAGCTAATATCAAACAGGCTCAGTTGCGTCTACAGGAAGAGTTAAGCCGATATAACTCAATTAGGAGTCAAGCTCAATCAGATATTCAACAGGCAAAACTGCGTTTACAAGAACAGGAAAGTAGCTATCAAAGTGTAGTGCAAGCAGGTAAATTAACACTGCTGAAAAATCAGGAACAGCTTAAAGATTTGCAGACGCAAATTACGTCACTGCAATCAGAAATTACTCAAACCAAGAGTCAGATTAAATCATTGGAGTTGCAGTTACAACAGCGAGTAGTGCGATCGCCGATTGATGGCACAATCTTTGAATTACCTGTTAAAAAGCCTGGTTCTGTTGTTCAACCAGGACAAATGTTAGCGCAAATTGCACCCAAAGGTGCTGCTTTAATTTTGAAAGCACAAATGCCCAGTCAACAAAGTGGTTTTGTGAAGGTAGGAATGCCAGTAAAAATCAAGTTTGATGCTTATCCTTTCCAAGAATATGGTGTTACCCAAGGGCGTGTTACCTGGATTTCACCTGATGCCAAAGTTCCAGAAAATAGCCCAAATCGCTTAGAAACATATCAGTTAGAAATTGCCTTGGAACAACCTTATATCCAAGCTGGTAACAAACGTATTCCTTTAGCACCAGGTCAGACAGCAACCGCAGAAGTTATTGTGCGTCAACGTCGCGTTATTGATTTTATCTTAGATCCATTCAAAAAGCTGCAAAACAATGGTCTAGACCTTTAGTAATTAGCTATCGTTAACAATAAGATTCCTGACTGATCTAAAAGTCGGGAATCCCAACCTTTTGGTAATAGTGGAGGAATTAGATCATGTCAAAAGTTATAAGTGTTTCTCCTGTAGATATTCTTTACCATATTAAGATATCGTGCCAAATTCCTAATATCCTAGAAGCGATCGCCGCCAGAAAAATTATTGCTGATATTGCTGATAAAGAGGGTATTGAGATCGAAACAGAGGAACTGCAACAAGCAGCAGATAACCTACGATTAGCCAACAAACTGATTAAAGCAGAAGAAACGTGGACATGGTTAAACAAACATTATCTTTCTTTGGATAACTTTGAAGAAATAGCCTATACCAACTTACTTTCTGCAAAGTTAGCAAATCATTTATTTGCAGATAAAGTGGAACCGTTTTTTTATGCTCACCAACTCGACTACACAGCAGCAGTGACATATGAAGTCATATTAGATGATGAAGATTTAGCATTGGAAATATTTTATGCTCTGCAAGAAGGAGAAATAAGTTTCCACCAAATCGCTCGTCAATATATCCAAAATCCAGAACTTCGTCGTGCTGGAGGATATCAAGGTATCCGACAACGTAGCGATTTTAGACCAGAAATTGCTGCGGCCATTTTTGCTGCTACCCCCCCCCAGATTCTCAAACCAATCATTACACATAAAGGAGCGCATATCATTATGGTTGAAGAAATTATCAAACCCCAGTTAAATGAACAGATGCGCTTAAAAATTATGGGAGAGTTATTTACAAATTGGTTAAATCAACAGGTGAACACGTTAGAAATTGTCGCCCAGTTAGAAGAAGATAAAAATTATCAATCTTCTCCACAAATATTGAGTGAAGCCAGCTAAATTTAATCTAGCTAGGACTTACGCAACTGGCATATTAGTAGGGTGCTTCAGACTGCATAACTCCTGTCAATAAACAGATTTTTGACATCTGACACACCCGACAAGAGTTGTTTGATGTGATACTGGCGTAAGTCCTACTAGCAATACCATTTATATCCCCGACTTCTTTAAGAAATCGGGGATCTTTTTGTTCACGTAATAGCCAATCAGCAGAATCAAAGAATTTAATTAATTTGAGCTATGTTTATCGCTAATAAACTTAATCCAGCTTAATCGTATGCCAGGAAATTTCAATTTTTTATCAGGGGTTGAATCATGATTATTTCCAGTAAAGATATAGTTGTCCTGGACTAATTGGCTATAAGTTTCCTGGGGGATGTAGTCTAGAGGATCGCATCCAGAATAATGGAGGAATAAAACACAAGCCCAGGAATATTTACCAAAAATAATAGCTTTGATAATTTCTTGAAATTGTGAATGTTTAAAAATCTTATCTAGCTGTTGATTTTGCTCAAAATTTTCTTGAATCATACCATTACCTCTAAAATGAGAAGCTAAACTAATTTATCAACGCTACTGATGTTAAAATCTTCAGCATTCAGATCCAGAGTTGAATGCTGAAGGCTTGCGTACAACTAAAACAAAGGAGTGTAAACATCCTTAGACCTGGGATTGAGATAAGGACATTGTAATTGAATTTTCTGTGATGAAAAATGTTTAAAAATAGAGGCCATACGACTTTCTGGGCTATCATCACCTTGCTGCCAAGCAGCAATTAAACCATTAGCGATAATTTGACAGCGATGCGTACCAAAACTTTCTTGCTCACCAAATTTTTGCTCTGGTTCTTCAGCGCAAGCTAACCCCGGTGCTAACAGCTTAGTAAATAAAGGTACTTGCTCCTGAAAATAGAATTGATTTTCCGCATAGATTTTTTGTAAAATTGGGTGAACTACCTCATATTTGCCTTTGTTAAAGTAAAGAACGGCTGAATCATAACGTCGATAATCGGAAGGATTATATAGGGCTTTAAACGAAAAAGAAATGCCGATATTATTTAGTTGTTCTGTTAAACTTTCCATAACGGCTGCGGCCCCTTCTGGAGTTAAGTTAAAGTAAATTCGCGTAATCTCATGATTATTTTGGGAGCCTGCATTAGCTACAGCCATATAAAATCCATTTTGCACCAAATTCTTCGGCATTTTGATAGATACAAACTTACCAACAGTTACTCCGTGGTGTGTTGGTAACAGATGCCAGTTTGGATCAACGTGCAGTGTTAACCCATTTTTATGCACTGCCAAAGTGCCATCTGTTTCTTCCCTGACTACCTGCCAGTTATGACTCCAGTAGCCTTCACTTTTGTTCCTGGTATGTAAGCGATCATAGAATTCTAAATCTACGCCGAATAAACTCTTATTTTCGAGATTTGGGTCAGATTTACCATTTGTTTCCTCTTGCTCAGGACTGAGGATAGGTTGTGAAGCAACGTTATAATAAGCACTGTATAGAAAATTACGCAATTGTAACTTCAAATGCTGTTGCTGCATCTCTAATGGTAACTTCTCAAAGCGAGAGACAACTGACTCTGGCAATTCTAACGATTTGTAATTTGGATGCTTGATACAGTGGTGAGATTCAATTTCAATGTTATTGACAATATCTTGTAATGATGTCTGCAATTGCTGGGGCAGTTGTGAAAGTTGAGACTGTAGTGAATCTAATAGTTGCATGGCTTGTAGGGTTTAGGGGTTTAAAGCTGACAGGGAACAGGGCGAAATCTAAGTAGGTTGGCGTTAAAAATTGTCGTTATGACAAGGGAACAGGGAACAGGGAAGAAGTTTCGGGCAATTTTACTTTTCGTGACATACTACTCTTCGAGAAGCCGCTCCGCGTCTACGGTTTTTCTCTTCCCACCTACTTAAAATCCAAAATCCAAAATAGTCAGGACTTACGCAACTGGCATATTTATTAGGGTGTGTCAGATGTTAAAAATTTGTTTATTGACAGGATTTATGCAGTCTGGCGCACCATACAAGAGATGTTTGATGTGACACTTGCGTAAGTCCTAATAGTATTAGGTGACAGGTATTGATAAGCTTGTGGGTATTAGATCTGAAGCTTCCATCCCAAAAATTGTGGTCATAGATGCTTGCGGACGACACAATAAACTCTTGGCCACTTGGAGAATGCAGATACCCGAATTACCAAAGGTTCTTTCATGTTGCAGTTTCGCTTGAATAGACCTAATTAAAGAGAACCCGCTGAACTGCACAACTAATTGCAAGAAATCAGGACGACGCTCTAAAATTTCGGGAAAGTTAGCTAAATAAGCAGTAACCAATTCTGCTATTGAAGGTTGTAGCAGATGCAAGGGAATTGCCGCTAAACGTAAAGACTCTTCAATCGGTACTGTTTTACTAGTTACCATACTATATAGCCAGATTTGTAAGTAACTAGCGATGATTGCGCCTAAATCACTGACCGGATCTCCCCAAGTACCACGTTCCCAGTCAATTAAGCGAATAATCTTTTCATCCAAGAAAGATTCTTGAAATATTGCTGTTTCCCAATTTAAGGAGAGAAGAATATTGTTGAGTTTGAGATCGTTGTGAGTTAAACAACAAGGGTTAAAAGCCTCACTCAAATCTGCGATCGCTTTTCCCAGATTATCATAACGTTGATAAAGTGCAAAGAATTTCAACCCATCGGACGGAACTAAACCAAACATTTCTGGAGTAATTCTATTTAACCCCCCAGCCAAGTTAGGATTTGTCTGCTTGATCGTCACTTCCGAAGTTTGGAAGAATTGCTGATATTCTTGACGCTCTAGAGTTAAACGATGAATTGATGCTAAATTCTCTCCAATCGACCGAGCAATTTGAGTAGGGAATAAATTCTCTTTAGCATGAAATTCTGCTAGGTCACGATAGTCATTGAGATAATTGAAAATAATGATAGAGTTTTCAGCATCAAAATGAATGGCTTCTGATAAAGACGAGCGCAGATGACTGATTTCTGGAAAGGTCTGGAAAAAATTATGAACTTGCCATTCATCTAAAAACTCACCACGAGTTTTACCTTCTCGGTTGAGACGTTCTTGCTTTACCAGCAACTGACGGCCATCGGGCAAGCTAACTAATAAATTAAAATTCTTAGCAGATTTTAGCTCAATTTTACTCAATGACTGTTCTTCCTGAGTACACAGTCCTTGGGAAATGAGATAAGGAAAAACGGTTTGAGAACTTAAAAGAAATGGCATGGTTTTAAATGATGATGAAACGATTGTAAAATGGCTTTTGTGTCAATAAACCATCAATACACCATGAGACTATTCCATTAGCGATCGCATACCCAATTTATTAGTAATCATGTTCATTCTCAGTAGAAAATTATAGGTAAATAAATAGATGCTAGGGTGTTTTATTCTTAATCTTGGTTTCTGAATGAATCCGTGAGAAACGAAATAGCATCGATAGCTGCAATCAAAAGCATAAACTCAAGAGTCTTCACACCAAAATTTAGAATCTGAGGACGATATTTATCTTCACCACCAAACACCGCTTGATAATCCTGATTAGTCAGTTCCTTGAGAAAAACTTCTGAATCAATGGGATGCAGATCAGCAATGATAATTCGTGCCATTTATTTAATTCTGCTAAAATGAAATTTTTTTATTGGCTCTCCCGGTTTATTGGTAATATGATCAACTTATGTCTATCACAGAAATTACTGTTACCGTTAACCCCAGGAGAGCCACCTAACTCAGTCGTTCACTACAAAACTATTTAGTAGTAACCCTTCTCGCTGTAGGACTTAGCTAAGTAAGCGATATGACCAATGCCATATACATTCACAAAGGCTTCAGCCAATTTTGTTAATGTGGACATATCGCTCACGTTGCTGTGATGTCCACCATAAACAGAAATGGAATTGACATCGCTCATTTCGTTGAGAAAGCTTTCGGAATCTTGAAATAATTCAGAACCAGTTGCTTGCAGTTCAGAAAGTTTAATACTTGCCATAATTTCCTCCTAGAAGACTTGTTTTCAGTAATGAGAACTGGCGGAATGGGGAAGGACAAAACTATTTAGTAGTAACCCTTCTCGCTGTAGGACTTAGCTAAGTAAGCGATATGACCAATGCCATATACATTCACAAAGGCTTCAGCCAATTTTGTTAATGTGGACATATCGCTCACGTTGCTGTGATGTCCACCATAAACAGAAATGGAATTGACATCGCTCATTTCGTTGAGAAAGCTTTCGGAATCTTGAAATAATTCAGAACCAGTTGCTTGCAGTTCAGAAAGTTTAATACTTGCCATAATTTCCTCCTAGAAGACTTGTTTTCAGTAATGAGAACTGGCGGAATGGGGAAGGACAAAACTATTTAGTAATAACCCTTGTCGCTGTAGGACTTAGCTAAGTAAGCGATATGACCAATGCCATATACATTCACAAAGGCTTCAGCCAATTTTGTTAATGTGGAAATATCGCTCACGTTGCTGTCATGTCCACCACCGTAAATGGAATTGACATCGCTCATTTCGTTGAGAAAGCTTTCGGAATCTTGGAATAATTCAGAACCAGTTGCTTGCAGTTCAGAGAGTTTAATACTTGCCATAATTTCCTCCTAAAAGACTTGTTTTCAGTAATGAGAACTGGCGGAATGGGGAAGGACAAAACTATTTAGTAATAGCCCTTCTCGCTGTAGGACTTAGCTAAGTAAGCGATATGACCAATGCCATATACATTCACAAAGGCTTCAGCCAATTTTGTTAATGTGGACATATCGCTCACGTTGCTGTGATGTCCACCACCGTAAATGGAATTGACATCGCTCATTTCGTTGAGAAAGCTTTCGGAATCTTGAAATAATTCAGAACCAGTTGCTTGCAGTTCAGAAAGTTTAATACTTGCCATAATTTCCTCCTAAAAGACTTGTTTTCACTAATTGGAACTTGCGGAATGGGGAAGCAATACTGCTCGGTTAATAATCTAAAAATTGTTAGTTGATTTGGGAAAAGGTTTAAGTTTAAGGTTTAATCTTCCCCTTTTCCCCTTTGCCTTTCCCCGCAAAACCCGACAAGTATCGGAACGGGGAAGGAAAAAACTATTTAGTAGTAGCCCTTGTCGCTGTAGGACTTAGCTAAGTAACCGATATGACCAATGCCATATACATTCACAAAGGCTTCAGCCAATTTTGTTAATGTGGACATATCGCTCACGTCGCTGTCATATCCACCATAAACAGAAAGGGAATTCGCATCGCTCATTTCGTTGAGAAAGCTTTCGGAATCTTGAAATAATTCAGAACCAGTTGCTTGCAGTTCAGAGAGTTTAATACTTGCCATAATTTCCTCCTAAAAGACTTGTTTTCAGTAATTGGAACTTGCGGAATGGGGAAGGACAAAACTATTTAGTAGTAACCCTTGTCGCTGTAGGACTTAGCTAAGTAACCGATATGACCAATGCCATATACATTCACAAAGGCTTCAGCCAATTTTGTTAGTGTGGAAGCATCACTCACGTCGCTGTTATATCCACCATAAACAGAAATGGAATTGGCATCGCTCATTTCGTTGAGAAAGCTTTCGGAATCTTGGAATAATTCAGAACCAGTCGCTTGCAGTTCAGAGAGTTTAATACTTGCCATAATTTCCTCCTAAAAGACTTGTTTTCAGTAATTAGAACTTGTGGGAGCGGTTAAGTTTTTCTTTGCTCAACCGATACTCCTATTTTTATTTGAGGAAATTTGGAAAATCAAGGGTTTGAACCAGGTTTATCAGACATTAATCATGATTTAATGTCTTTTTGAAGCTGATTAATTTGGGGGAGAATTAATTTTCAACTCAAGCATTCATCTTTTTGCTTCTAGAGTCATGCTCGATGATTTTCACCCTATCTCGCTCCTCTATATTCCTGATTTAGATTTAATAAGTAAGTGGGCGTTAAAAAATATAATATAAACCTAACCCCCCAGCCCCCTTCCCTACTAGGGAAGGGGGAGTCAAAGCCTCTCCCCTGGTAGGGGAGAGGTTTGGAGAGAGGTTTTATATTTAATTGTGCCAAGTTACTTACCGTTTTTTTAGGAAATCGCTATAACGGCTCTACATCATTTATTTGGCTCACCCTCACATAGAATTGCTATAACGGTTCTTCAGTACCTAATATGCAAAATCAAGTCAAAAAAACCTCGTAAAGCTTAATATACATAAGAAATAAGTTATAATTTTGAACATTATTACAAAATATTGCCTCTTTACCCTGTTCCCCGTTCCCTGTTCCCCGTTCCCTGTTCCCTGTTCCCTCTTTCAGACTGGTGATTTAGGATAACAAGTACGGTAGAACCGCTATAACAAGCATTCTGATTCTTGAAATATTGTTTTAAATATTGCATAAAAAATCGTGCGTTATCTATTTATTAAAAGACAACACACGAATATTGAAAAAGTAAATTACCGAACCAATATGTTAAAAACTGATTGCCTGTCTCAAGTCATCAAGTGTTGTATCGATGTCCGTTCTCCATTTATCAAGATTAGTATTGATGTCTTGCATTAGCGTGGCAATCTCACTACTGTTTACTGTGCTTGGATTTCTGTTTCTTCTTCTTCTGCTAAAACCACCCTTGATATTTATCATTTCCCAAGCGGCTGCTTCCTCAAGAAATTGTGCATCATTACTAGGGTAGAGGTCATAAATTTTTATGCCCATGGTTGAATCACCTCCTTAAATACTGGTTTGAATAGAATAAATCCACGATTTTAAATGCCTTAGTTATATTTTGAACTTCTATCTCATAAAGTCAACATTTTTAGAGCAATTTTACAGACAGAAGTTAAGGAGTTTTGTCTATGAAACTGATAATTTTTTAGAAATGCAAGTTTCTATTCAGGGAATACCAAAAAATAAATTAAGTAGGTAGGCGGAAAAATTTCAAGGTATGTCATTGCGAACGGAGCGTAGCGGAGTGAAGCAACCGCAAGGGTTTTGATGATTTTACATTTTGTTACATAGTTAGGTTTATTTGTGCCTACCTACTTATCCTATCTTGAGGGATGGGCATCCTGCTACCAGTGTCTACTTAAGAAAAAACTTCTAAAAGGCTTTGCCTTGATGGACAGCAGAGGCAGAGCCTCTGTGATAGCATTCCCAGTCGGAGACTGGGAACGAGATAAACCCCTACAAAAACGTAATACCCAAATCCCCGACTTCTCCAAGCAGCAACAAATAGCTTTATTTCTGTGCTTGGGTTTGGGAACCAGGTATACTCACATCTATTGGTGTCACCTTAGTTGCTAACTGCGTTAATGGCGGTTTAATAGAGGTTTGATTCCCCACTACTAGGGTGACTAAATTTTCTGGCTGGAGATATTTTCTGGCTACTCTCTGCACATCTGCTGTTGTGGTTGCGATGACAGCTTTTTGATAGCGAAACAGGAAATCAGCCGGATAACCATAATATTCGTAGCGCATCAACCGGGATAAAGTTTGGCTGGGGTCTTGAAAATTGAATACAAAGGAGTTTAGTGTAGACTCCTTGGCGTGATTCAATTCTTTTGCTGTCACCCGTTGAGTTTGTATCCGTTTAATTTCTGTTTGCAGGGCTTTCACAAACTGAACCGTAGCATCAGAACGGGTTTGTCCGCCGGCGATGAACATTCCCGGATAATCGAAGCGGGGACTCCAGGAGCCGTATACAGTGTAAGCTAAACCTTGACGCGATCGCACTTCATTAAATAAACGTCCACCAAATCCATTTAACACCCCATTCATCACATCTAACACCGCATAATCAGGATTATCAAACTTTCCGCCTAAATGTCCAATGAGAATGTTACTTTGAGTGAGTTGGGGTTGGTTGACAAAAAATACACCACCTAAATTAGCTGGTGATACTTGCGGTAATTGAGTTTGAGAGATTTTGGAGTTAGGTTTCCAGTCACCTAACTGAGCTTGAATGAGCGATCGCATTTTTTTGGGGTTAAAATCTCCCACAATTCCCAAAATCATATTATTAGGATAAAAATATTGCTGATAAAACTTCAGCGCATCCTCACGGTTAATTTTATCCAGAGTCGCATATTCTACCGTGCGAGCATAAGGGCTATCCTGTCCATAGATTAATTTTCTAAATTCTCGACTGGCAATACTGCTAGGATCATCATTGCGACGGGCAATACCACCCTTAGCCTGAGTTTTAATCAAATCTAATTTTTCTTGAGCAAATGCTGGTTCTCGCAATACCTCCGCAAACAACCCAAATACCGTTTCTAAATCTTCAGTCAAACTATCAAAACTAGCACTACCAGCAGCTTCGCTAATATTGGTTTCTACCGCAGCTGCCCGTTGTTCTAATATCTCATTTAATTGATCAGGCGAATGCTTGAGAGTTCCACCAGTCCGCATCAGTGAACCAACAACATCGGCTAACCCAACTTTATCTCCTGGTTCCCAACGGCTTCCGGTTCTGACAAGGGTCGTCCCACTTACCAAAGGTAGCTCATGATCCTCCATCAAATAGACAACCAAGCCGTTATCTAGTACAAAACGTTCATATTTAGGTAATTTAATCTCCGAAACAGGCGTAAACTGTAAATCGGTGTAATGCTTTGCTGCTGCTGTCGCTACCCAAGAAAAATTAAAAGTCAACAGACAAACCACAACCAAAGCGGATATAAACCGCCATCTTTTAGAAAATTTCAGTGAAAACTTCAAGTTTTTATTTTTGACCATCTTTGTATTTCCATCCTCTATTTTTTTTAGGGAACAGGGAACAGGGAACAGGGAACAGGGAACAGGGGGGGAGATGGGGAGATGGGGAGATGAGGAGATGGGGAGAAATATTTACCTTCTTCCCCCTGCCTCCTGCCTTCTGCCTCCTGCCTCCTGCCTTCTGCCTCTTGCCTCTTGCCTCTTGCCTTTTGCCTCTTGCCTTTTGCCTTTACCTGTTCCCTGTTCCCTGTTCCCTGTTCCCTGTTTTCGACAACAATTTACCAACAGTGCGATTTTCTGGGGTAAACGTTGCCTGTGCTACCCGTTGAATATCAGCAGGTGTCACAGATGCAATATCATCTAACTGTTTAAACAAATTCCGCCAAGAGCCAGTTTTGACTTCGTATTCCAACAATTGCTGCGCCATACCCATATTGGAATCGAGACTACGCAATAAACCCGCCCTGGCTTGGGTTTTCACACGCTGTAACTCTGTCTCGGATACAGGTTCAGTTTTCAATCTGGCAATTTCTTTACCGAGAGCGATCGCTAAATCATCAACTGTGTGTCCGGGAGCAGTGAGGGCATAAAATAACATTAAATTCGGGTATTTCTCACCGGGAAAACCACTAAGACCCTGAGCAGCCAAGGCTATGCGCTGTGTTTCTATCAAAGACTTATACAGTCGTGAAGTGCGTCCATTGCTCAATAAACTGCCGATGATGTCATAAACTGCATTATCAGGATCGGTAACACCCGGACGGTGATAACCTTCAAAATACCAAGGTTGAGAAGATAGTTCTAAAGTAACTTCCCTGGTTGCAGTTTGTTTTGGTTCTGGGGTAATTTTTGCCTGTGCTTTGGGTTTAGCTTGATAACGTCCAAAGTAAGTTTGTGCTAATCTTTTCACTTCATCAGGATTAACATCACCAACAACAGCGATGGTTAAATTGCTGGGGACATAGTAATTATCAAAGAACTGCTTGACATTTGCTGGTGTTAAGTTGCGGATATCTTCGTCATAACCTATCACTGGTCGTCTGTAGGGATGGACTGTGAAAGCAGTATCGTTGAATTTTTCCACCATTGAACCGACGGGAGAATTGTCAACCCGCATCCGTCGTTCTTCCAAAATTACATCTCTTTCTTTATAAAACTCTCGAAATACAGGTTCTAAAAATCGTTCCGACTCCAAAGACATCCACAGTTCCAACTTATTAGCAGGAAAACTGTAAAAATAACGGGTTGCTTCGCTGGAAGTAGTGGCGTTTAAACCTACACCTCCTGCTTGCTCCACAATTTGTCCTATTTCGTTTTGGTTAACTAGCTTCAAGGCTTGAGCTTCCACTGATTTAAACTCAGTTTCCAACTTTCCTAAGTCATCTTGTTTGTTGTTGGCTTTAGCACTTCTAATTTGGGCATCTAATTGTTCTAAGCGGTCTAGTAGTGGTTTTTCAGCTTTGTAGTCTGTTGTGCCAATGCGCTTTGTACCTTTAAAAGCCAAATGTTCTAAAAAGTGCGCTACACCTGTTTGTCCATCTGGTTCATCTATGCCCCCAACATCAGCATAGGTGACAAAGGAAACTACTGGCGCTTGATGTCGTTCTAAAACAATGAACTTCAGCCCATTATCGAGGCGAAATTCTGTTAACTGCTTCACCACCCGATCTAAATAAGGTTGAATTGAAGTTTGGCTGGGTTGCAGTGCTATAGCGGCTTGGGGAGTCAAACCCACAAAAAATATCAACACCACCAACGCAACTGACAACAGACGAGTGACGGAATGGGAAAAAGGCGATTGGAAATCGCTACTACACAAACGAAGTCCACCTACGTGGACTGGGGAAATATCTTCTGTTTTCAACCCACGCAGGTGGGTTTTGTCTGTGTAGCTGTGATTTACAATCGCTTTGTTTAACCTTAACCAATCCAAAATCCAAAATCCAAAATCCAAAATCGAATGTTTCATAGCAAAAATTAAAGTAAATTTACACTTCTTGAGAATTTGGTTAATTAGCAAACAGAGCGTTAATCTTGTATTAAGCTTTTTGGGCTTTTTGGATTTGATGTTAGACAATATTGCTACAATTCGTGTTCCTGTGATACAGCAATAACTACTTATGCGAGTTTTTAATTCTCCCCCACCCTCAGAAGCTCAAACGCGTGGACGCATTCTTCAAGCGGCACAGCGGTTATTTGCATCTCAGGGATTTGATGGTACTACAACCCGTGACTTAGCACAGGCCGCAGGGGTAGCTGAGGGTACACTCTTTCGTCATTTTGCCAATAAAAAAGCGATTTTGGTAGAGGTGGCGACTAGTGGCTGGGTGGATATTCTCACAGATTTGCTCACAGAATTGAGTGAAATGGGTAGTTATAAGGCTGTAGCCCAGGTAATGCGCCGCAGAATGTGGAATATGCACAAAAATGTCGAGATAATGCGGGTTTGTTTCATGGAAGTGCAGTTCCATCCAGATTTGCGCGATCGCATTCAAACAGAAGTCATTGATAAAATGACCGATGTCGCTGAAGCATTCTTTCAAACGGCAATGGATAAAGGAATCTATCGCCAGATGGATGCCAAACTTGTGGCTAAGGTGTTTTTAGGAATGTTTGCGATCGCAGGTTTTTCTGATAATACCCTCATGGAACCCAATGCGTCTCCCCAAGAAATGCAACAAATGGCCGAAGGACTGGCAGATATTTTCTTAAATGGTGTACTAGCTAAGGAGTAGGTACTGGGGACTGGGGACTGGGGACTGGGGGAGAAAATTAATAATTATGAATTACCAATTACCTTCGCTTGTTGACTCCATTGTTGTACTAACTCAACTGCTGGACACAAATCACGACGCTGGAATGTTGCTACTTGCAAACGCATAATTTGTTGGTGCAATCTGTGAGTGGGAATTTCCGCTAACTGCGTCACCGAAATCACACCAGCATGAAGTAATAAGCCGCAATATTGAATTCCCACACTAGGAAGACGTGCCAAATCCGCCAAAGCCATCCATTTATTTACATATTGAAGATGTACCTGTAATTTATTGGCTAATACTAATCTTGCTTCTGGAGTTTTTCCCTGTTTGAGTAGTTCTCCTGTGGTGGTAATGCCACAATTTTGGAGTTTGGATTCTTCCTCTGGGCTTAATCCTGGTAATTTTTCAATCGGCCAGTCACAAGCTTGCAGGAAACTTCTACTCTTTGTGTGTTTAATAGCCATTTCTTCCTTTAAACATGAGTTTATTTATATCTTGCACCACCAATTACCAATTAGCCCATTATTAACTCACCGCGCATTACAGTTATAGCTTGTCCAGCCAGAAAAACGCGGTTTTCACCTGGATAATTAACCTTAACAACACCACCTCGACTAGAAGCTTGGTAAGCTAAAAACTCATCTTTTTTCAACCTTTCGCGCCAAAATGGTGCTAAACAACAATGTGCTGCACCAGTCACCGGATCTTCATCAATACCCAACCCAGGGGCAAAAAACCGAGAAACAAAATCATATTCTGAATCACCAATACTCGTAACAATCACATTAGCAATAGGTAAGTTTTTCATCTGTTGAAAATTCGGTTGCATTTGTCGCACCAATTCCGCCGATTCAACTTCTACTAAATAACCAAGAGAATTTAGGTAAACGGATTTATAAGCAATTCCCAAAACTTCATTTAATTCTGATGGTGGTTCTATGGATTTGGAATGATTCACCGGGAAATCTAACTCAACCCAGCCGCCTTTCAATTTGGCAATTAATAGGCCGCTTTTTGTATGGAAATGGGCTTCTTGATTCAGTGATAAATGTCCCTCTGACCATAATACATGGGCGCTGGCTAAAGTGGCGTGACCACAAAGGGGAACTTCTACAGTCGGTGTAAACCAACGTAAATTAAAACCGCCATTTTTTTTGATTAAAAAAGCGGTTTCTGATAAGTTCATTTCTTGGGCGACTTTTTGCATCCAGTCGTCAGGTTGGGGAGTTGCTAATACACAGACTGCGGCTGGGTTGCCTTTAAATGGTGTATTGGTGAAAGCATCAACTTGGGTAATGATTTGGTTCATAGGAGGGTAAGAAGTTAAGATAGGGTATATTTCACACCAAGGAAGAGAGGGATCGTAATCTTTGTCAAAAATTAATCTTAAAAAGCCACATCTTCATAAACATCGGTGAGATTGGCTAAAAGTCAGATCAGAAAGTTATTATATTGATTATTTGCATAATATCATTTATTGCTGGGTTAAAATACAAGTATACCGCCTGAGAATGAATTCTCAGGCTCATAGCAAAAGTCGGGTGAAGCCGACTAAAATAATTTACGTAACTACAATTGATGATAATTTAGTGATAGAAAATTATTTTTTTGATATCCTGTAAATCCTGATTCAGACAAATGCACGGATAGAAAAGTTGAATATTTTGATTTCGCTCAAAGTCCAATTCTAGAAAGTCAGCAAGAATTACATTTACAACTTTTAGAAAAAAATCAAAATAACCAATTAAGAGGTTGTTTGAAAAGTATTAGATGAAACCAATAATCTTCAGTAACCTAACCCCCCTTCCCCCCTTCCCTACGAGGGAATGGGGGTTTCAAAGCCTCTCCCCGCGTCGGGGAGAGGTTTGGAGAGGGGTTTATTTATACATTCAAAACTTTTCAAACATCCTCTAAGTGAATCTGATAGGTTATTGTTGAAATCTCTGCGAGTGAGTGCTGATTATTTAATGTTGAAAAAAGCTTATAACTATGTACTTTTAAGGTGGAAAGGTTTTTCTCTTCCAGATTTCGAGCAATTACTATAATACCAGTGTCATCTTTTATTTACTCAAATTTGTAGGAAAAGCAACATCTTCATAAACATCAGTAAGAGGACAATAAAAACTCACACTGGTTAATTCTAATTGTTGATTTCCTCTATAGCTATAAAGAACCCATCTTCCTTCAGAATTGCGCCGAAAACAATCAATTCGTTGCCGATTTTGACTAACTAAAACATATTCTTGTAAAGTGTCTAATTCTTGATAATCACTAAATTTATCACCTCTATCTAAGGCTTCTGTAGAAGGTGATAAAACTTCAATAATTAAACTCGGATATCGTTTAAAATATTCAAATTGTGTATCTCTTGAATCGCAAGTTACCATGATATCAGGATAATAGAAAATATCGAGAGATTCAATTCTCGCTTTCATGTCAGCAACATAAAGCCGGCATCCTGTACCACGAATGTGGTTTCTTAAAAGGGCGACTAAGTTAGCAGTAATTGTTACATGAGCATCACTAGCCTCAGCCATTGCATAAATTTGCCCTTGGATATATTCATGTTTAATAGGGCTGGATTTTTCAGTTTCTAAATATTCTTCTGGGGAAAGATAGGGTTGAAATTGGCTAAGGGTCATATATTTTTATGATTGACATGAGATGATTGTGTGGGAATGTTCTTAGTATAGCAATGATTAATATCTTTTATTTCGCGCAAAGAGACAAAGGGGCAAAGGTGCAAAGAAAGAAATGTATTATAAAATATATATAGGTCAATTACCAGAATAAATCATGAATATCCAAATTAAACCGGAATTAGAGGAAATTATTCAAGCACAAATTGCAACGGGTAGATATGCAAATGCTGAAGATGTAATTAGTAAGGCTTTGAAGTTACTTTTGGAGTGGGAGAAAGGTTATCAGAATTGGGTGGAAGAAACACGAGAAAAGGTTGATGTTGCTATTGAACAATTGGATAGAGGGTAAGGTATTGATGGGGAAGTTGTGATTTCACAATTGCGGGATAAGTTGGCATTTATCAAAAATAAATAATAATTTCTAATAAAAACAAATACGAACTTTGATTAATTATCACAATTTAAGTTAAAATAGTAGTTAGATTTGAGGTTAAAAATATGACTCACATAACATCAAAAAAAGTGGTAAGAAGAGGAAGGATTTTCCCTGAATTGACTATATCACCGGAAGAATTAGCTAGACGAGAAGCAGATGATGAAATATTTTATCAATGTTGTCGGGCAATTTTTGAGCGTGTCCGTCCTGAATATATTGAAAGTCACTATGGTTGGTATATTGCCATAGAACCAGATAGTGGAGAATATTTAGTTGATCAGGATAGGATGCAATCTCATAAAAGAATGTTGGAAAAATATCCTCAAGCTAGACACTTCGTTTTTTGTTTGAATGAAACGGGGACAACTGGCACGATATGATAGAGGGTTATTTTGGAGAAAATGGGCAAATATTTTTTGAAATTGAATTAGTCACTAATGATGGCTTAAATCTTGCTGTAGATGCCCTATTTGATACGGGATTTGCGGGTTTTATGGCTATTAATACACAAGATTTAGATGGATTAGAATGGGTGTATAGTGGGGAGGAAATGTTACGGACTGCTAAAGGTGAATCAAAATTTCAGATTTATTTAGGTCAAGTGATATTAGACGGAAAGCAGTATCAAATTCCTGTGAATGTGGGCAAAGGAATTAATGAGATTTTATTGAGTTCTGAGTGGTTAAAGTTATTGCGTTTAGTTGTGGATTTTCCAGAGGATATTTTGACTTTGGGATAATTTTTTATTTCGCGCAGAGCCGCAGAAATTGAAACTTATCGGCAATGTTTTAAGTAACTATCATTCATCAGCTAATAATTCTTCTAAGATTTCCTCTGTGAGTCCTTTGGATTGAGCATTTTTACCAATTCTATCAAAAATAGTTAGTAAATCTTTACCCTCGAAGCTATTCAAAATATCTTCAGGTAAGGGAGCGTCAAAATCATCTGGAACAATGAACTCTCCAGCACATAAACCATAAGGTCTGAGTTGTGGAGATGTGGGGGAAACTGGTTTAATTTCTGCAATTGCTTTACCTGATTCGATGATAATTATACTTTCTCCTGCTGCTACTTGATGAAGATAGCTAGTGAGGTTTTTTTGGATTTCATCAATGGTTATGGTTAACATGAGATGATTGGGTGGGAATCTTTCTAGTATATCAAGAAATTATGAATATTTTTATCTCACGCAAAGGCGCAAAGACGCAAAGGAAGAATCGCAAGGTTTTAAGTAATTGCAAATTCTGTATATTGTCTGATATCGGCTGGTTGGAAGGCTAAAACTATTTGATTTTTAGGAATATCAGTGTTAACAAGTTCGTTGGCTATACCGTATTCTGTTCCGTCTCTTTGAATCCAGATTTTATTGTTGATTATGTCTATATGAACTAAGCAACCATGTACTCGTTGATTATTTTCCCAGCCTAATGTTAGTAGTAGGTAATGGTTGGCGGTTTGGTCTATTATTAGTTGTCTTTCTAGTTCACCGTAAGCGTAGGGAAGTTGGGAATATTCGGTTAATATTTTTTGAATGATTTGGCGATATTTATCTAAGGTATCCATTGCAGTATAATCTCTTGTTTGGAGTAGAAGACAAGTAAACAAAGGCATTGATTTTCTAATAATATTTTACCAACTGGTTTTTGAAATAGTTCTGATTTTCGTTTCGTGCAAAGAAAAAATGAAACCCGAAACAAAGGTTTTTGTAATGTTACCTATTGACAAATGATAAAAGTTACGTATAATAGTGCGTAATATCATATTCAGATTAAGTCAGCGTTTCTTGAAAACGCAGGTATCATGTCAATTGCAATTTTTAGCAATGCTTTCTCAGATGAGTTAGTGACAGCCACGGAGTTGAATCGTCAACCTGGACGAGTTCTAGACAAAGCTTATGAACACCCAATTACTATTACTAGAAATGACCAATCTTTTGCGCTGTTGCGTCGTGAGGATGTGGCTTATTTAGTGAAAGGGGTAACACAAAGTAAGGCTGTTTTTGAGGTGTTATCGGTGGGATTTCGGTTGTTATTGGGTCAAGAAATTGGTTATGAACATCCTTATGGTTGGTTGCGGGTTTTTGATGCGGATGAATTGCAAGATTTTATTAAAGAAGTGAGTGAGGCTTTTCGTTTAACTGATACTTCTAATCAGGCTTGGGATTTGATTGATGCTATTATTTATGAATGGAAAGAAAGTTCTATAGCTATTAGTAGTCCTGAGTTAGCAGCAGCTTTTAATGATGAAACTGATGAAATACCTTTAACATCACCTATTAATAAAAGTGGTGGTTAAATTATTTTATGTCAGATAATGCTGCTGAAAATGAGTTAATAGATAATGTAGAACCACCAGAAGTAAAATTATCTGCACCTGCATTATCTCAAACAATTGGAACTTGGTTAGTAGTTGCTAAAAACAAAAGGGTTAATCGAGATTGGGAAGCATTAATGCAACGTTATCCAGAAAACTGCTCTCGTTGTTATCAAGATTTATGTAATGCACCAACAACTAGACAACCAAAGCGGGTTTTTTCTTTAAAGGGTAAAGTTTATCAAGGTGTTTGGGAGTATGAAGTTACAAGCGGTGATAGGGTATTTTATGTTCCTAATGAGGAGCAATTAAAGGTTGTTGTCTATTATGCGGGGAAACATCCTAAAAATGCACCTGTACCATAATTTATATCTCACGCAAAGGAAGAGAAGTGTTATAAAATATATACAGGATAAATAGCAGAATAAATCATGAATGCTTACAAGACTTATATCACGATTGAAGACCCGAAGCAGGTAGTTTTATCTGATTTACCTTTTCAAGTTGGACAGCGTGTGGAGATTATTGTTTTAGCTGAAGATAACCCGCAAATTACAATTAGTAATAAGTTGCGGAATTTATTTGATAAAACTCAGGCTATTCCTGGTGTGGAAGAGGTTACAGAGGAGGATATAGCCGCAGAAATTGAAGCTTATCGGCGTGGGGAATGAAAGTTATTATTGATACTAATGTTTTAGTTTCTGCTGTTCTCAAGGGGAGAGAACCAAGGGATGTTATTCAATTTGTTGTGGATAGTCCTAATTGTGATTGGGTTGTTTCTGAGGAGATTTTATCAGAGTATCAGGATGTGTTAAGTCGGAAGAAGTTTAAGTTGACAGATGAAGTCAGAAAAGAATGGTTAGAAGTTATAGATTTGGTAACTAAATTAGTTGATGTTCAGGTAACAATAGATTTTGCTAGGGATAGAAAGGATGAAAAGTTTTTAGCTTGTGCTGTCGCAGCAGAGGCGGATTTTTTAATTACTGGAGATGCTGATTTTAATCAAGCACAGAATTTAGTGAATACTACTATTGTTTCTGTGTCTATGTTTAAGCGGTTGGTTTGTGATTTTAGGGAATAATCAGGCGATTAGAAATCGCGGCTATATAAACAAAGTCCACCTTCGTGGACTAAAAACAAGATTTTTGAACCCGCATAGGCTAGGTCGTAGTCGTTGACACATACTAGCAACCTTGTTATAATCTTGATGGTTTTATACAGGGTTGTTATTTATGCAAGTAAAACATAGTTTAAAAAATTCTGACAAACAAATAACTTATTATTTAACAGAAGAATTAGGTAAAGGTTGTTTTGGGCAAGTATGGGGAGGAATAGATAGCAACCAAATTCCAGTTGCTATTAAGATTTTTCATTTTACTGATGATAAAAATTTGAAAGCCTGGGTTAATGAAATTTCAAATCAAATAGGTTTTGATCATAAAAACATAGTTAAAATTTATGATTTTTTTATTGATACCGAGCCTTATACTAGTAATACTAGGTTAGTAATAGTTATGGAAAAAGCTTTAACGAGCTTAGATAAATATTTGCAAATTAATAAAAATTTTTCTTCAATTCATGTTTGTTGGATAGGTTGTCAATTATGTGATGGTTTATTTGAAATTCATAACTCTACAGTCATACATAGAGATTTAACTTTAAGAAATATTTTATTATTTCCTGGCTATCATGTAAAAATTGCTGATTTCGGAATATCTCAAAGGAAGTCTGATTTATATCTTCCTATTGTGTCTAATACTGGTTTTCCTAATGCTATTCCTCCAGAAATTTTACAACAGGGCTACTCCGATTTTCAATCAGATATCTACCAGCTAGGTTTAATTCTACTTACATTATTAACAGGACAAGAACCTATTCCTCAAAATTTAGACCGTGAAATAATTAATCATTTGATAAATGAGGGGCAACCAAGAAAAATAGCTGAATCATTAATTGAAAAATTTGGAAATTTAGCATATATAATTTCTTGTATGTTACGTCGAAGATTAGAATGGCGTTATCAAAGCGTATTAGAATTAAGAGAAGATTTAGATAAGGAATTAAGAAACATACAGATGATCCAAATGATACAGATGAACCAAATAGTTAAGAACTTTAATCAAGAATTTTACCAGTAATAGACAGGGCTTGCTGAAAAAGTTTTTTCGTGATGACTAGGAGGTAGGAAACAGCTATATGGATGAAATTTTTAACTATTTCTCGATAATCTAACTTTTCCATAAGACTATAAAGTTATAGTAATAATTCGTAGGTTGGGTTAAGCAAAGCGCAACCCAACGCAATAAAATTATAAAGATGTTGGGTTTCGTTCCTCAACCCAACCTACCACTGTTAAAAAATATCACGCAACATTGTTATTAGGTTGCCCCTTCGCGTAGCCAATCATAAAAACTCAGAATAGTTTACACCGTCGTAAACCATAATAAAATACATACTTACTCACCGAACGGCGTTAGCCAGGTGAATAAGTATTAGCTTGAAAACAGAGGGCGGCGCTCCACCGCCCAACAGAGGGCAGCACTTTACTGCCCAAATGCAAGGCTGTTTTACCTGTTAACAATGTCACGTGATGATTAAAGTATAAAACATGGAATGTATAAAAAGCAAGTTTTTTAGAACGGCGGCTCATCTAAATCGTCAAAGGATGATTGCAAGTTTTTTAAGTAATTTAAAAATTCTACTAATTGTTCTTCTGTTAATTCTTGGAGAGAGCGTTTATTATAAGTTTTAGTTAGATACATCCGTCTTTTTGTTTTACTATAACTAAGTTTACTAAGTTTATAATAAATCTGATTAATTATGTAAGATTGAGTCCGAATTACTGGACTATAATCACTAATCTTATCCTTTTTAATTCCATATTTTTCTTTAATTCGGTGTATCTGTTCTATAAATTTACCACCTTTTTCTGGATTTACCATTGAAACAAAATTAGCAAAACCTTCAATTGCAGCAATAATATCCTTGGACTGTCCCCAAGTATAATTTTGCAACCCATCTTTTTCAATTTTATAAAGAACTGCACGAAAAGTTTTAAGTTTATCTCTAGGGATATTAAGTTTTTCATTAACTATCACACCAGTTACTTCTTGTCTGCGATAATTGCGAACTACCCTAGTTTTATTTTCATTAATTTCAAAGTCCTCTTTTTTAACAATCAAATTGGTAAGTTTCAGAATATTATTGACATTCACAAGACTTTCACCAGAAGCAGAAAAAGTTAAATCATCAGCATAGCGAGTATAATCAAAACCATATTGTTTAGCCATAAAGGTTAATTTCCTATCTAACCTACGACAAAGAATATTTGTAATTGCTGGACTACTCGGTGCGCCTTGGGGTAAATAACGATCTGTCCATGATAGTAAACTATTAATTTCTCCGTTTATTTCAACTTCTTTAATTTTTGCTTCTGTGCAAATCAACGCGAAAATTGTTGAGGCTGTTTCCGAATATCCAAAGGATTTAAAAAGTCCCTTAACTCGTTTATAAGAAATTGAAGGAAAAAAATCTTTGAGATCAATGTTAATAATTACTTCTTTACCTACATGAATCTGTGCATTTGTAACTATAGAGTGTTTCAGACGGAAACCGTGAGCAGCATCATGTAGTTCTAGTTTTTCAAGAATATTATCAAGAATCCAATTTTGAGCTTTTTTTAATAATTTTTTTGGTGCGGAAATTTGCCGATATCCACTCGGTTTTTTGGGTATTTGAAAACGAATGTAGTGATCATTTTTGCGGGAAAAGGACAGAAATCGCAATCCTTTAACACTAATTCCCATAGCTTGAGCAATTTCTTCATGGGAATTATATGTAGGTAAGTTTTTATTTTCTAATCTTTCTTGATTAAACTGGGAATTCTCAGCCCGCTTTTTTCGCAATAACTCAATAGTTTGTAATCGGCTAGAAAGGAAATTTTCCAATTTATTTAATTCGGATGATATTAAATCATAGATTTCTTGTTCTAAGTGCCAAGTACCTTTATATTCAATATAAGAAAATTCATCATTATCATTATTTTTAGAAAAATGCGAATAATCTTTTCCAATTAAATTTTGAAGTTTTTGAAAGATATTTGTATATTCTTGATCAGCTATAAGTGTATCAGCTTTTTTTAAATCAGCAATTGCACCTTGATCATCTCTTTGTTTCCTAAGAACTAAACCCCTGTAGTGATAAGCTTGACAACAATTTGAATCAGTAGAAATAATTTTGTTAAAACAATCAATAGCTTCGCTATATTTATTTTCTTGGTATAGAGAAATTCCTATAGTTATCAGATGATTAGTGTTCATATTATTTGTAAATGCAACTGATTGGAGATTTATGAGTAAAATATTGATTACATGATATTTTCTATTATAAATTAGAACATTACTCTTCTTTCGTGGTTCATTAAATAAATCCATAACACAAAACGAAAAAAAAGGGATAAGCAAAAAGCCTATCCCCAAAAAATCAACTAATTAATGATTTACGTTCCAGACTGCCAAGAATTGGTATAGTCAATTTGATCTGCTGTCAAACTATCAATGAAAATGCCCATAGCTTGCAACTTCAAACGAGCAATTTCTTCATCCACTTCTCTAGGAATAGAGTGCAAACCAGCAGCTAAACTACCCTTATTCTTCACTAGGTATTCAACAGCTAATGCTTGGTTAGCAAAACTCATATCCATAACTGCGCTGGGGTGTCCTTCAGCAGCAGCCAAATTAATCAAACGTCCTTGTCCGAGTACAACTACGGATTTACCATTTGTCAATTTATACTCTTCTGTGAAAGGACGGACATCCTTGATTTCCTTAGCATTAGCGGCTAAGTATTTCAAATCAAGTTCCAAATCAAAGTGACCAGAGTTACAAACGATCGCACCGTCTTTCATGACATCGAAGTGTTCACCGCGAACGACGTGCTTGTTACCTGTGACAGTAATGAAGATATCACCGTGAGGTGCTGCTTCCGCCATTGGGAGGACGCGGAAACCATCCATAACGGCTTCAATAGCCTTGATGTGGTCAATTTCGGTGACGATGACGTTTGCACCCATCCCACGGGCGCGGAGGGCTGTACCCTTACCACACCAGCCATAACCGACAACGACAACAGTTTTACCAGCTAATAAAATATTTGTAGCGCGGATAATCCCGTCTAAGGTAGATTGACCAGTACCATAGCGGTTATCAAAGAAGTGCTTGGTGTCTGCGTCGTTGACGTTCATCGCGGGGAAGGTAAGAACGCCTTCGTTAAACATGGCGCGTAACCGCACGATACCAGTTGTGGTTTCTTCCGTGCTACCAATCAAATCAGCGATTTGATTTTGGCGATGTTGAACTAATTCTGCTACCACGTCGCTACCGTCATCAACAATGATGTTGGGGCGATGATCTAAGGCGATTTGCACGTGGCGGCTATATGTAGCGGCATCTTCGCCTTTTTGAGCAAATACGGAAATTTCATGATCAGCTACAAGACTTGCAGCTACGTCATCTTGAGTTGATAAGGGGTTACTAGCAATTAAAACTGCATCAGCACCACCGGCTTTAAGAGCGATCGCTAAATGTGCAGTTTCTGTGGTCACGTGGGCGCAAGCTGAAATACGCAATCCAGCAAAGGGCTTTTCTTTCTCAAAGCGATCGCGAATTTGCTTCAATACGGGCATTTCTCGTCCAGCCCATTCAATCCGTTGTCTTCCCAAGGGAGCGAGAGCGAGGTCTTTAACCTCGTGCTTTAATCTGGGAGTTGTTGCGGTCATGAAAAATTATCCTCTAAAAAATGAAAAAGGTCTAAAAACCTTTACGTACTTTAACAAGATTTCTCACAAGTGGCAAATTTTCGCTGTAATTGCCGCATCAGGAAGTATGTGACCGATAAAAAGCGAGAATTTACCAATCACCATTTTTATCCAAGTTGTCTTTTTTTCCTAATATCTGTTATGAGTATTATGAACAAATGGGCTAGTCATCACTATCAAGATATTTTATCTGTCTTTAGATATAAATAACGGTCAATTTCACGCAGATTTGACCAAAGATAGATAATATAGTCCCTGTGTTGATAATGACTCTATCAGTACCCAAGAATAGATTTTATTCAAGGAGGTTTTTGAGTGCGTTTAAAATTTTTGGCGATCGCAGTTTCAATGGCTATTACCGTTGTCTCTGTACCAAAAGCTACAGCCCAGATTCCTCTTTTACCTTACTTACCAACTCCTAGCAGTGTGAGTAATACTTCCGAAAATCAAACAGTTTCCGAATGGATTTATTTAGATGGTCGTCCCTTATTTCGGATTGCAGCATCGAGAAATGATATTTCGGAACGGTTACAAAATATCCAAGGGAATTTACAGGAAATTAACCAAGATTACTTTCGGTCATCTACACAAAAACTGAAGGTGCAGATGCGAACAGTCAACGATTTGCCAGTCATTTATGTCAATGACAAATACCTGATGACTGTTAATTCCCTGGATGCTAAATTGCGCCAAATAGATACGTTGACACTGGCTAATGAAATCGCCGGAGATTTGCAAAAAGAGTTAGAACGGGCTAAGGAAGAACGCCAAACTTCATCTTTAATCGACCAAGGTAAAATTGCTGGTAGTATCGCTTTGGTAATGATTTTGTCAAGTTTATTAATATATCGTTGGCAACGCCGATCTCAAAAGGATGATGTAGAACCGATTTCCCCAGATGCCGCCACAGGTCAACCGATTACAACCCAACTAAATCAACAGGAACATCAGCATTTAGCAGAAGTAAAAAAACGCCTATTTCAATTAACGCAAACAGGTATTTGGGGAGGCGGAAGTTTTATAATTTTGGGTTTATTTCCCTACACGCGAGCATTTCAAGTAGGGATTCTCGCAGCAGCCCAAATTCCTGTGAAAGTAGGTATTGTGGTATTAGGAACTTACGTAGCGATTCGTTTTAGTTATGCCCTGATTGACAAATTTACCACGACTCTAATCAGCGGTGGTGTTTTATTAAACACCGAAGCTTCTGAACGGATGGAATTAAGAGTGTCCACATTTTCAGGAGTGACAAAAAGTATTACTACCCTCATCTGCATGGGAGTTGGGATTTTACTTACTTTGGTTGCACTGGGTATAGATATAGTTCCCTTATTAGCAGGTGCTGGTTTAATTGGTGTAGCTGTATCTCTCGCTTCTCAGAACTTAATTAAAGATGCAATCAACGGCTTTTTGATTATTCTTGAAGATCAATATGCCCTTGGTGATGTGATTAGTGTGGGAGATGTGGGCGGTTTAGTAGAAAATCTCAATTTGCGAATGACTCAAGTGCGGGATGGGGAAGGACGTTTGATTACAATTCCTAACAGTGAAATTAAAGTCGTTGCGAATCTTTCGAGTCGTTGGTCACGGGCTGATTTAACTATTCCAGTTTCTTACCAAGCCAATATTGATGAAGCTTTAAAATTAATCACAGATGTGGCTGTGGATATGAATAAAGAACCTTTCTGGAAACGGCAAATTATCGAAAAGCCTAGTATTTTAGGAATTGATAATTTTAGCGATCGCGGTATGATGATTCGCGTCTGGATCAAAACCCAACCCCTTAAACAATGGGAAGTAGCGCGAGAATATCGTCGTCGTCTCAAAATTGCCTTGGATCAAGCTGGTATTTCCATTCCCGTACCACAACAAGCAATCTGGGTCAATGATGCTCATTTGTTGAGTTATCAAGAAAATGGTTCATCTGTTCAGTAAACAGATACAGCAGCTTTCCGCTTTCAGCGGTCAAACCCTCTTGGTGCAAGGCTTTGTGATTAAAATTTGTACCTCATTTACCTGCAATATGCTGTATATCTCCGACTTCTTTGAGAATAGGACTTACGCAAGATTGGACTAAAAACCTGATTCTTGCGTAGGGGTAATTCATGAATTACCCCTACTTTCGTTCTCTTTTGCGTAAGTCCTGGAGAAGTCGGGGATCTGAGTATTAGAACTGGCAGGATGTTTACTTGCCAGCAAATAGACATATTGACAATATAGTATGTATGTACTAAAATGAATTCATCGCCTCGAACCTGTAAACGACTTCTGGAAGATGGATTCAAGGATATTCCTATGATGAAGCATTATATTCTCAATCTTAATCCAACTGCCAAGCATGAATGGGATCGTTGTATTTTACGTGATCCTCTGACCGCAAAACGTCCAGACATAGCTAAATTAATTGCTGAAGCAGTAGGTGCGGATACAGGTAGTTATTTAGTCAGTGTCAATATTGAAGTCAAAGTCTTGGAGGAAGCTGCAATACCTCAAGCTGAACAACTTTCCCTTCCCTTTCCAGAAGTGAGCATTTCTTCGCAAATTCGGGAAGCAGCGTAATTAAACATTTACCTGCTTTATATTTGTAGGTTGGGTTGACGCAAGGAAACCCAACACTATAGATTTATCATAGAAATTTCCAAGGTAAACACAAGTAGATTTTACATATAATCATAGCACAAAAAGTCAAGTAGTATTAATCAATCCTGAAAAAACGTATTTGCGTTCAATTATTGATAACATTTTCAATAATCTTGAGAATAGAGGGGGTTAATTATCAACAAGGTGCAAATCTCATTATTTTGGCAAAATCCCTATTTAAAAAACTTATATCTACCCAAGATCCCCGACTTCTAAGACAATTGATGTGAATAAATAATAGATTTAAGGAAGAAGTCGGGGATATCATATTTCTAACAATTCTTGAATTTGCTGATTAATAATATTCACATCAAACCGTTGACTAGCATTAATTCTAGCATGATTAGCGATTTTTTTAATCTTGTCTTTTTCCTGAATACAAGTATTAATTACCTGCGCTAATTCCTGGGGATTATTTGGGGTCACTAAAAAACCATTCATACCATCTTCAACTAACTCTATTGCACCCCCAGCTTTAGCAGCAACCACAGGTTTACCGCACAGCATCGCTTCAACAATAACTCTACCAAAAGGTTCAGGTGCGATTGATGTATGAGTAATTAAATCACAAGCTGACATTAATTGGGGAATATCAGCACGAAAACCCAAAAACTTAACTCTGTCTTCTAAACCTAATGCAGTTACTTTTTGGTGTAATTCTTTTACATATTCATGTTCACCAAATAAAGCATCACCAACTAAAATGACCGTCACATTTTCTGGACATTCCGCAAGAGCATTAATTAAAATATGCTGTCCTTTCCAGGGAGAAAGACGGCTAAAATGTCCCACTATAAATTTTTCTGCTAACCCTAGTTTTTGTCTTAATTCCTGAATCTCAACTTCAGAAATTTGATAATTTTTAGTTTCAAAACCGTTGTAGACAACTTCAATAATATCCGGTTTACCTCCAGCTTGGATAAATGCGGTTTTACTAGATTGGGAATTAGCAATTACTAAAGATGCAAAACGATTAATTAAAGTAATAGCAACCCGCAGATTGGTTGGGCTAAAATGTTCAGTAGACAGAATATCATGTAAATGATAAACCAAAGGACGACGTGCTAAAAAACTCGCGACTGCACCTACAACTAAAGCTTTTTGAGTATTAGCGTAAATTAAATCATAATCCTTTGCGCGTTTAACTACTTTATGAATTAGAGGTGTGAGTTGTCCTAAACTAGCTAATGCTGTAAGTAAACTACTTTGTTTTCTAACTTTAAGAGCTTGAGTTGCTAAAACTTCTACAGGAATATGATTACTTTCGAGTAACTTTCTAAAATCACCATCTGCAAATAAACCAACCAAGCAAGCATTAGAGTAGGGTTTAGCGATATCTAGTAAGCATAACTCAGCACCACCAGGTTTACCACTTTGGTCTAAAAACAAAATTTTCATGATCTGATTATTTAAGTTGCCGTAATTTTATCAATTTTTTTCAGCTAAAATAACTTGCCGTACTTTTTGAGAAATATTAGTCCAATCATAATTTTGAACTGTGTAATTACGACATTCTTCTCTAGAAGGTAAAGCAATTTTACCTAACATTACTTCCTCTAAGTTTTCGGCAATACTATCAGCAGTGGTAGAATTAGTAATTAAATCTGGTGTAAAGCCCTGTAAAATTTCTGGCATTCCCCCCACAGGTGTACATAAAACCGGAGTACCACAGGCTAAAGATTCAACAATTGCTAACCCAAAACCTTCAAAAGATTGACTAGGCATTACCGTTAAATCAGCAGCTTGGTAAGCAATTGGTAACTGTTCATCAGGTAAAAAACCTAAGAATTTAACGTTGTTTTCTAGTCCTAGTTCTATAACTTGTTGTTGCAGTAAAATTTGGATATGTCCACGTCCGGCAATAGCTAACCAAATATCAGGAATTTTTGGTTTAATTATTGCTAGTGCTTGTAATAATTTGTCAATTCCCATACGATGAACTAGACGACGGGAGGTAAATAATATCGGTCGGTCAGTTGGCCACCCTAGTTTTGTTCTCGCATCCAGACGGGATAAGTTATTTTGAAAGTGATTAATATCTACTCCACCGGGGATAATATGAATTTTACTCCAGGGAACTTGATATTCTTGATGTAAGATATTACCAAAAGCTTTGCTGAGAACGATAAAGCGATCGCATCGATTATAAGTGTTTTTTTCTATCAGTTGCTGCTTTATCCAAATACTCAGTTTCTTATCTACTACTTCTTCTTTACTTTCAGAACCCCAAGGACCATGAAAATTAAAAGTAATTGGTACTCCTTTAGGTAAAAGATCCAAAATGGGAAAGCTATATAATGCAAAATGCAGATTAATAGCGTCAGGTTTATTTAATCTCGTTTTCTGGAAGTTAGTACGAATTGACCACAATCTTTCCCAAATACGACTATCTGGAGATCCTAAATTATTTAACTTAATATGTGTATTCTTTTCATCTGGTAAACCAACTCCACATAACTCTATCTGGTCTTGATTTATAGCTAATTTATGAGTTAGTTCATAAATATACCTTTCCAACCCTCCTGGAGTTTTGGGAAACCAACCTGTCCCCAACATGAGGATAGATGCCGAAGCTGATTCCAAAGTTTTTTTGCTACTTTCCACCTAATTATCTCCTTGACTTCCACACAAGAGGAAACTTTCTGCACTCAGTCGTTAATTATTAATCTTATTGAGAAGACAAAGTTCTCAACATCACATTGAAACAGTAAGGATTCTGAATACAGAATTATAGCAGTGGACAAGGCAAGGCGGTTAGGAGATTTTTGAAAGCTCAAACTCAGTGATGGCAAGGGTTTTACTTTTGCCTTTTGCCTCTTGCCTTCTGCTATAGTCTTAATAATTTATCGAAAAAATCGCTCCTCTATATTCCTGATTTGGCAAATATTCTGACTCCGTACCTTAATATTTAAGTCGGAAGCAAGACAATTGATGACAATTCATGATCAAAAACATCAATGAACTCACCTTTAAATCCGGTTAAAAAAATATTAATCACTTTGTTTCTTAAAGAAATTATTTTTATATATAGAGTTTTTACAGAGCATGAGAGTTTAAATCTTTACTTGTTATTTTTGCTGTAATTTTCTACTAATGATAAATGTTACTCTTGATGATTAACCTCCAGCAGGAAATGAGGCAAGGTAAACATAGTAAAAAGTTTCAATTTTCCTTTGAGAATTACCTCTTCACCTTTTAGTATTCAGCATTTTCTAAAAAATTGTATCTATCACCAGAATTAAATTATGAGTAATCCTGTATCATAATTGACTAGTTTAGTAATGCCAGGAAAGTTCTCTGCAAACCAATATAAATATTGACGGATTTTACCTAGTATATAAAATATATATTTTTTTTATAAATTTTTGATGAAATTACCTGAACAACAACATTTATTTGTTAGGTTATTGATGTTTAGTACCCATGATGAGTGTGTGCATTGTCTACTCTACGTTTATTGGACATAGTGCAACATATCCAAATAGCAAAAGCATATTAATGTTAATTGCCAATATGCAACCATAGCAATTCCATGAAAAACAGATTCATTTCCCAAATTAAGAAAAGCCGCCAAAAGCTTAATCAAGTTATTAATAATTTAGTTGAAAGTAGATATTGGCGACAAAATATATGGTTGAAAATTTTACTCAGTTTAACCTGTGGCTTAGTAGTGATATTCGCAGGCATGAAAATGGACAAGGCCAGCACACAAACAGCTACAGCACCTGCATTTACTTATAAAACTTCTTGGCTTGGTAATACTATTGGTAAGGGAGACTTGCGGGTACAAAACAATATAGAAGCAATGTATGTAACAGCCAATGGTGATATTTATACTAATAGTTACTGGGATGAAGCTGGAGGAGAAGCGGGAATATATAAAGATGGTAAAGTTATAGGTTTTTTAGAAGATCTTCACGGCTGGAATCGTCTTGGTGGTAAAGCAGTAACAGCCAATAGCAAATATATTTATATTGCTATGAGTCAGGGAGGAATGAGTAGTCAAAAAGAAGGTTATCCTCCAGATGGTAAAACTTGGTACTGTGTGAGACGCTATAATTTAGCGGGAAAACCCGTACCTTTTCCGGGAGGGAATGGCTGGGATAAAAGTATGTTAATTACCAGTGAAAAAAGCGAAGTCACTGGTTTAGCAACTGTAGGTAATAAGTTATTTGTCAGTAATGCTAATGCAAACATTGTGCGTATTTATAATACAGAAACAATGCAGGAAATGGGCAGCTTTGCTGTTACAAATCCTGGAGAAATAGCTATTGATGCACAAGGAGATTTATGGATTCTTCAAAATAAAAAAGGTAGCACGGCTGCTAAAATTGTCCATTATTCCCAGACTGGTAAAAAATTACCTCAACAAATTGTAGATGTTATTAACCCAACAGCGATCGCAATTTACAAACAAGACAGATTGTTAGTAGCAGAAAATAACATCCGTCAACAAGTGCTGATTTACAACATCCAAAATCAGCCTGTACAGGTGGGGACTTTCGGAACTAAAAATGGGATTTATAGTGGTGTCCCTGGAGAAGTCCAAAATTTAAAACTCTATGGTATTACAGGCGTTGGGGCAGATAGTGCCGGGAATTTCTATATCAATAATAATGGCTTCAATAAATCAGGAACAGATTTAAGAAAATTTTCCTCATCTGGAAAACTACAATGGCAATTACTCGGTTTGATATTTGTCGATAATGCCGATACTGATCCTAAAAGTGATGGTGTAAATCTCTTCACCAAACAAGAACAATATTTGATGGATTATAGTAAACCTGCTGGTAAACAGTGGACTTATAAAGCCTACACCCTTAATCCTTTCAAATATCCTCAAGATCCTCGTTTACACACATCCCCAGATGCTCCTATTTTCCGCCGGATTCAAGGTAAGCCATTTTTATTTCTTACAGATATGTATGGCAGCTTTTTGCAAATTTATCGTTTTCAACCAACTACAGATGGTAAAATTGCTATTCCTGCGGGACTGTTTGTGGGAACTAATGTTGAAGGTAAATCTATCAAAGGTAATTGGCCTCCACATCAACCAGCCCAAGGAGAATGGATTTGGCGAGATAGTAATGGTAATGGTGCATTTGATCAAAATGAATATGACAGCAGTCAAGATTATCCCTACATGGGGGGTTGGTGGGTAGATAGTAAAGGTGATATTTGGAAAACCTTGCGAACTCAAGATGGTATTCGCCATTATCCTTTACAGGGATTAGATAGCAAAGGCAACCCCGTTTATACCTATCGTTCCATGCAAAAGGATAAGACTCCTAGCTTCTTTAGAGATTTGCGGCGGATTGAGTATTTTCCCGAAACAGATACTATGTATTTGTCAGGCTTCACCACAGAACATCCTGCCTCTGGTGATGAAGCCAAAGTGGTCGGATCAGAAATTGCCCGGTTTGATAATTGGAGTAAAGGCAACCGCACTCCTAGATGGCGAACTGTAGTTCCTTACGACACCACTGGTAAACAAGAAGTTTCTACCGCATCCATGAGTGTAGCCGGGGATTATGTGTTTGCGGTGACAGTGAAAACCGCAGAAGTTTATGTCTACAATGCCGCTACAGGAAAACTTGTACACAAGTTTGGTCCAGGTCCTGAAGTCGGTGGAGAAAGTGGCTGGGTTGATATCCCCTACGGTATCAGGGCTTTTCGCCGTGCTAATGGTGAATATTTAGTGTTTGTGGAAGAAAATTGGAAAGGTAAGGTGATTATTTATCGGTTGCCAATTTAATCAAAATCTAAATATAAACCTCGTCCAAGTTGAGAACTGGAGTTTTTCAAAAGGGAACAGGAAACAGGGAACAGGGAACAGGAAAGAAGGAATAAAGCTGATTTTTGTATGGCTACGCCACGCAAGCTATCAAAAATAAAATATGATTCCTATAGTAGGGTGGGTAATGCCCACCTTAGGAAATCATCAGTTTTTGAGAATTTGATTTTGTAGAGAAAATGGTGCGGCAAGACATGAGAGGATATACATCCTAAATTTTGATTTATATAGGTAAATATAATAACCTGTTTTCGGGCTTTTAGTTATAGCAAATTCAATCTTCATATTCATATAGCAAATTTACAAAATCAATAAATATAGCCACCTCTAGTTAATTATGATAATAATTACTGGGTTGGATTGAAAAATAATTTTTCTGTTGTAGGGTGTGCTTTCAACAATAATAATTGCTAGATAACTTTTGAGTTATAGCTCTTTTAAATCCCTGGCAAAAACATTAAACTCAAGGTATATGGAGTAAGAAAATATGCAGAAAACCACCTTGATGAAAATACAAAAACTAATCCCCATAAATTTGTTAAATCCAATTCAGTATATCCATGCCAGTTTACTTTCACAATGGATTTTAAATTGGGGAAGTCAACCGCTAAAATTTAGTGAAGCATCAGCAATGGTTTTTTCTCCTCATCAAGATGATGAAACTTTGGGTTGTGGTGGGATGATCGCCCGAAAACGGGAACAAGGAATAACAGTAGCTGTAACTTTTTTAACCGATGGACGTGGTTCGCATGGTTCAGTTCCAAATATTCAAGATCAAATCATTCAAATTCGTAAACAAGAGTCTTTAAAGGCATTAGGAATTTTGGGAGTAGCATCTTCAGAAATTCACTTTTTGGATAAGCAGGATGGGAGTTTGCCAGATTTAAACACATCAGAAAGACAACAGACAATAGCTCACATTTCTGAACTGTTAAAGCGTTATCAACCAGGAGAAGTTTACGTTCCTCACCGTAAAGATTGTCATAAAGATCATGAAGCTACATATTACTTAGTTAAAGAGGCGATCGCCGAAAGTGGAATTCAAGTAGAACTATTACAATATCCTATCTGGGTATTCTGGAGAGCGCCCTTATTTATCCTCTTGAAGTTAAAGGATATTAGATCAGCATATCGGTTGTCAATTACCTCAGTGCAAGAGAAGAAAAAAATAGCGATCGCTGCCTACCCTTCCCAAATACAAACCTTACCTCGTGGCTTTATCAAGCGATTTTTACATTCAGAAGAAATATTCTTTAAAGCTGAATCTTAGTTACTGATATAGCAGTTCCCATGAGTTCCCATGCTCGTGAGGTACAAAGTTTTTTAGTTTTAGGGAACTCTTAACTCTTAACAGGGAATAAATTGGTGTGTACTTCATTAGACTGGGGAACGCTATAAATCATTTATCAACAAGTGATTTAAGCTGAAATATACAGTGATACGCATCATGTTCTTTGCTTAAAATAATTGCTGTGGAGAAAAATAAATGCGAATTTTACACATTACAAACCATGTCCAAAAAATCGGTAACGGAATTGTCAATGTTGCAGTAGACTTAGCTTGTTTACAAGCGAAAAAAGGTCTTCATGTTGCTGTTGCATCATCAGGTGGAGAATACGAAACATTATTAGCAAATCATGGTATTGACCACTTTCAACTCAATCAATCACGCACACCAGCCAACATGATCAAAGCAGCTTGGCGTTATCGAGAAATTATCAAAAAGTTTCAACCAGATATTGTTCATGCCCACATGATGACAGGAGTTGTACTCGCAGGAATTCTCAGAAATAGTCATGAATATAGTTTAGTTTCCACCGTACACAATGAATTCCAACGTAGTGCAGTATTAATGGGATTAGCAGATCGAGTAATTGCAGTTAGTCATGCAGTAGCTGATTCCATGATCCGTCGTGGTATCCCAGCCCAAAAATTGCGCGTAGTTGCAAACGGCACTTTAGACAGTCCTCGACATAGAAAAATTCAAGATTACCAACCACTACCACTGCATCACCCAGCCATCACCACAGTAGCCGGGATGTATACCCGCAAAGGTATTGGAGATTTAATTGAAGCATTCCGCCACATTGCTAAAGATTTTCCCCAAGCCCATCTTTATTTAGTAGGAGATGGACCTGATCGTGCTATGTTTGAGAGCATGGTTAAAACCTGCGGAAGACTACGCCAACGCATTCATTTTGAAGGTTTCCAGCCAGAACCCCAACGGTATATGTTATCAACAGATATCTTCGTTCTCGCTTCACACTGCGAATCCTTTGGTTTGGTGTTAACAGAAGCACGAGAAGCCGGTTGTGCAATTGTAGCTAGTGATGTAGACGGCATTCCTGAGACTTTGGATCATCGTCAGGCTGGTATCCTCGTACCACCCAAAGATAGCCAAACCTTGGCTAATGCTTTAGCCCAATTACTCAGTGATGCTAAACAATTGCAAAAGTGGAAATTCCGCGCCAAACAAAACCTAGAAAGATTTAGTTCCGTGCGAGTAAATGAAGAAACATTGACTGTATACCGTGAGTTAACCAAGACATATAAAGTCATCCCAGCCATTAAAACCAGAGAATTAGTAGTAGGTAAATAGGCATTTTCTTCTTTTAAAACCCTAGAGAGTTTAGTTTTACAATTTTGAGTTTAGGTCTAATATCAAATTCGGATAATTAATTATTGATAATAAACCTATTCAATTTGATAATTGCTCTTTCCAATTACCCATTATCAAACACCCATTACCAGCCCCAAAAAATATGATAACCATTAAAACGAACATGATAAAATTTCATTAGCTTGACTCTAGAGGAAGCATAGCCATCATCTGTGGGCTGATGGCTAAATGCTTATTTATAGCAACTGCCAAAGTGGTTGGAACATCAACAGATGAAAAAACTGAGACACCAAAAGGCTTTCAACTCTGTTACCTGTCACCTGCTATATAGTATGAATCACTTCCTTTTGGCTGAGATACATAGCAATTCCTTTCTCATAATAAGCTGCTTCATTGATAAAAATGGGATAAACAGTAGACTCTCCCTCATAAAAAATTTCTTCGTCTTCAAAAGTGAGAAAAATTGGCTCACCTGGATGTAGAGGTTCATAATCCCTAAATTGAAGTTGGGGGTGAATCATAGCTTGAATTTCCCCGTCTTCATTTCTAGGGTAATCAACCGCACCAATAGATTGATAAAGTGTTAGCGTGTTGTGAGTTGGCGGAATTTTACCTTGGTTACACTCTTCAAAATAGTCCAACACAGCATAAACAAGTTGCTCTGTTTGTTTAAATAATTCCGCACTTAAAACACCTTGGGCGACAGCACCAACTTCTATAGCAAAACCTAATTCACTTAAAGAACGGAGAAAACCACTGTTTCTAGGTTGTTGATGACTATAGACTTTTACCAAAGGATTAATCGCACTTATATTAGCCGCCAAACCAAGTAGTAATGGGTGCATATTTCCCAGAATAATACATAATCCCATGTTGGCAGTAGTCGTATGTAAATCAATGATTACATCTACAAATTCCTGATTTTGTGGTCGCAAGATTTGTTGAATTTCTTTGGCTCTTAATTCTTCATAACTAGAAGTTATGTCAGTTGTTAAATTGTTTTCAGTAAAACAACGATTTAAATCTCTATCAATGTATCTTCTTCTAGCCGCAATGGCTTTGGGATTACCAAGTAATGACAATGTTTCAAAATTGGCTCTTTTGATTAAATGTGGATATTTCTGAAACTTTTTGACTAGATAAACTCCTATTAATTCATTACCGTGGCTTCCCCCCACAATTGCCGCCCGGTTGATTTGATTCATAATCACCTCATACATACAAAAAATTACCAAAAAGCAGCCAGATTATAATTAATTCTTCAAAATATAAATTAGTTAATAAGGAGCATTTTGTTAATAAAAGATAAAAATGATTATATAGCATTACGCTATTAAATTCCCGACTTCTCTAAGAAGTCGGGAATCTTGTTGTTTACAACATCAACCTTGTGTTATCAAAATAGATCTCTTGCAGAATTCATTTTATGTTATAATTAGGGGTTGGCTTGGATTTACATAAAAGTTAGAATTACACACCTATCTTTGAATTTGCGATGCCTTCGGCGAGCGTAGCTATCGCAAAGACACCCAAAAATACATACAACCTAAAACCCCTCACTATACCACAGAAACAATTTTGCAAGAGGTCTAATATAGAGACATTCCCCCAAAACATCTCTACTGAATGCTTAAGTAGCTACATCTTCATTTCCTGATGCTGATAGTATTTATGTGCTGCCATAGCCATAGCCAAAAAACCCCACATAATCATACCTGCCACACTTAACATCCCACTATAGATAATTAACTGAGCGCAGGAACTGATACCAATAGCACGAGCCGCACTGACAAAACTATCAAACCGACTTTCAGTATACTGACTAACACTGACAAGCATCAAGACCAAACCGCCAATATAGGGTATAGCACCGAACCAACCCAAAGTAAAAAACATATCTAAAATGCCACTGTCAATGACAATAACTTCGATTTGTCCAGTTTTTTCATTCACCTTCCAGATATTTCCTAACCCATTACCGAGACCAGTAGAAAGGGCTAAATTAAGATTTCGATCATAAGATTTGGATCTATCCTGAAAACTAGTATCCTTTTCCAGATTAGAAAAACTTTCCAAGCGAGTAGTAACAACTTTAGAGATAGGTTCAATAGTCACCAATGGTACTACACACATAGCCATGACTAAAATGATCATAATTAAGCGCATTTGAATCCGCGCCTTAACTGAACCGAGAATTATAATTATCCCTAAAAACCAGCCTCCCCAACTAGTACGGACTTGCGAAAGCAAAAATGACAAATACCCAGTTGCTGAGGCAGGAAAAATTAATGGACCAGAACTGGTAAATAATAACAACAAACCAGCCTGCATAACCGAACCAAATGGACCAGATGAGTGCAGTGTACTCCAAACTCTCATGCCAAAAGGTACAGGATTTCCCGCACTGGTAAACATTTTTGATTCTATTAGCCAGTATCTGTCCCACTCAGGAGCCACTACAAATTGATATATGCCATAAGCTCCTACTATTAAAACACACCATAAAAATACCCGCTGAATGTGCTGACGATAACTGGGATAATCTCGCCAATTCATAAATAAGTGAAAAGCGAAGATAATGGGACTCAACCAGTCTAAAAAACCGCGTATAACTGGAATTGGTTGATTAAAAATTATCCCTACCAAAAAACCATAAAATACGCCCATGAAACCCAAAATAAAAGGTAAACCGCCTTGATGAACAGCACGAGGTAAGTGTTTGATAAAAGTGGCGATGGTTACAAATACCACTAAATAAGGTGCAATCAGCATTTGACGGGTGGGGTCCCAACCAACTCGATAATCAACTAAACGAGTCAGTAAGGGTGTGAGAAACCAGATCCACCAAGTGAAGCCGATGTAAAGAAGAGGATGACGCAAGTATAAAAATATTGCTACCACCAAAGAGGTGGCGGGAAAAACTAGGCGTAACAAGTTAGCAGCACCGCCAAAATAGCAAGTTGCTATTAGCAATATGAAGCCTAAGATGACTATCCAACTCTCGGCTGCTCTTTGTTTTGGAGAAAAATTTGATTGTAAAAAACTATTGAAAAGTATTTGTTTGGAAATCACTTTTTTCCTAATTGGTAACTGGATTGAATTAAGAATTATGAATTGTGAATTTATTTGTTTGCCATCCTTGCCAACGTCCCCGCCAAGATGCTTGTAACTTTTTATTGACTATTTTGCCTTGGCTGGGGAAAAATCTGAGCCATTGAACTAGTCCTAAACTTTCCCTTGTGCCAATTAATATTGCCCAGAATAAAAAGACAATTCGGCGTGGCAGTGGTAGATGTTCTAATAAAACTAGAGTTTCGTTATGGACTAAGTTAGTAAAAGCAATTTCGTTAAAGTGTTGGCGCTGGTCTTCATCAAAACGTTGGGCAGGATAGTGATCTACGGCAACGTTGGGATCATAAATAATTTTCCAACCTGCTCGCTTGAGAGAAAGGGTAAATGCCATTTCAAAATGTACCTGAGCGCCAGTACCTCGCATCCTTTCATCAAATCGTAATTTCCCCATTGCTTGGGTGCGAAAACTCATATTTACACCCTTAAGGACATCCACTTCACGAGGTTTTCCCACCCCTAAATGATGATTGCCAATTACTCGCCCAAACCACTGTAAACGCCCCACAATTGAACAAGAGCCGTCTTCTATCTTCTCGCCTTGGTGTATCCAGTCACGTCCACCCACACCACCTATGCAACCATCGCTTTGAAAATGAGCAGTGATTTTTTCTAACCAATCAGGATGTGGGGCAGCATCATCATCAGTGATAGAAACGATGTCTCCTTCTACTGCTGCTAGTCCGGTGTTGAGAGCCGCTACTACTCCCGATTTTGTCACTGTTACAATCTGCAATGGTAGGTTGTGGGCAGGAAATTGGTTCAAGAATTGCCAAGTTTCTGTATCTGTATCCCGGACTACCACAATTACCTGATCAACTGGTTTAGTTTGGGCTTGCAGTGCGGTAAGGCAGCGTGATAGGTCTTGAGGACGGCGATAGGTGGGGATGAGAACTGTATTCCTCATTTGTGATTAACTCTGCAAATAAATCTAAATAGGTTTGTGCCATAGTCGTCCAGCTATGTTGTTCAGCAACGGTGCGAGCCGCTTTACTCATTTGCTGACATAGTGAATCGTCTTGTAAAGAGAACAAGGCAGCCGCCAAAGCATCTATGTCGTCTGTATCAGGTAAAATAATTCCCGCTTCTGCTGTGACTAATTCTGCACCTCCTGTAGCAGCGGCAGTGATTATGGGTAATCCTGAAGCCAATGCTTCTAACAAAACAAGACTGCAAGCTTCATATCGGGAAGGAAAAACAAAAAAATCTACAGCCCGCATAATCTCGGCTATATCCCGTCGATATCCGAGAAAATGTACTCGTTCACTTATGCCCAAACTATTTGCTAATTCTGGAAAGGGACTACCTTCTGTTGTTCCTACTACTGCTAGATGTAAATTAGGAACTTTTACTAAAGCTTGCAGGACTGTATCTAAGTTTTTTCTAGTTGTGCGAATATCTCCAGCAAACAGTGCCAAAGTCACATTTTCTGGTAAACCCAATTTTTGCCGAGAAGTCGCACCAGGATAAAACTCTTGTAAGTCAACTCCATTGACAATAACGCGAATTTTATCACGGGGTACACCAATATTAACTAATTCCTCAGCTACTTTTGTAGATACAGCAATCACAATTTTGGTTTGTTGGAATGCTTGTTTTTCCACATAGGCATTGATGGCAGTGTACAGCCACTGATATAAACCATATAAATCTCGACGTTGCCGGGAAATATGTGAAGGTGAATGCCACCATGAACCATGAACAAAATGCACAGCATTCACATCAGCAGTGCCTCTAGTAATTGCACCATTGACTTTAATTAAATCAATTTCACCCCGATGTTGTCGCAACCACTCACCACTTTTTTTAGCAAATATGAAATTGCGAATAAATTCACTAGGATATTGATTTACGGGGATTGAAATCCAATTTACCAAGCTATGTTGTTCTAGTTCTGGTGCTATTTCACTGGCCAACAATGTTAAATGATGACCACGACGAATTGCTTCTAGAACAACTTCATAGTTGACTCGTCCCTGACCATCCCCTTTTTGAATTTTATGGGTAACAATGCAAAGTTTCACTCATGACCTCTCAATTTTATAAAAAATTTACAGGTAAAAATTAATTTACTATTTAGGCAACACCTAGTAATTTCTTAGTTAATATTTGCGGGGTAAAACTGAGAGTAAGTGCTGTTAAAGTCCGCAAATTGAATTTTTGTTCCTGTAAGGCTTGCCAAAAATAAGAACGTGCTGCTGTACTTTGTTGATCTAGCATCAAGCCAATTCCTAAAGTTGTATGTGCTTCTAACCATAGTTTTCTAAAGTGTGAATGAAATTCGTGTAAACGCATATCTTCCATAAAAATTTTGTAACAAAAAATTTCACTTTTAGCTTTGCGAATTTTTGCTTGTATATTGCGTCTACCACTGAGCATGGTATCGGTTTGCTCATGCTCACGATAATAGGTCAATTTTTCTGGATAATAGTACACACTATACCCTGATATACAACACAAGTAAGTTAAATATAAATCCCACATTCCCCCAACTTCTGAGGAAATGCTATCCCAATTAATCAAACCATTACGAATTACACAAGCTGCTGCTGTAGGTATACTTTTATCAACTAAGCCAATTTTTTGGAAATTTCTATGAATTCCTGAGGCGATTTGATCACGCTGATAACTGCGGGAATTTTCTTCAGTAGCAGCATGATTAATTTGACTTTGAGCATCAATAATATATTGGTCACAAAAAGCCAGAATTAAGTTGGGATTTGCTTCTAGTGGCGGCAAAATTTTTGCTAGAAAATCTTGATTCCACATATCATCATCATGGAGACTAGCCACATATTTTCCTTGTGCCATTTTGAAGGCATTCATCTGATTATTTAGCATCCCGACATTTTCTGGATGTCGCCAAAATTTGATGCGTGGATCAGCAAAAGATTCTACTAAAGTTTGAAGGTTTTCTGGACTACAATTATCAGAAACGATAATTTCAATGTTTTGGTAAGTTTGTTGAACTGCGCTAGTAATTGCTTGTTTGAGGTATTCTGGGCGATTATAAGTAGGGATGATAACGCTAACTAGAGGTTCGGGTACTTTAGCATTGATAGACATAATTACAATTCGTTATTTTTTTATCTCTGCTAGTGTTAAATAGACCTAAAATCAGCAATGGTTTTGGCATAAATTTCTTCCAATCGCTGAATGTGAATATCAAGAGTAAATTCTTGCTCAAACCAATCCCGACCTTGTTCACCCATCAATCGGCTTTTATGATAGTTTGTGGCTAGTTCGTTGATGGCATCTGCCAATTTTTGACTATGATTAGCTGGTACAAGGATTCCTGTTTGACCATCTTGCACATATTCAGGAATTCCACCAACAGCACTGGCAATTACAGGACGATAACGAGCATAGGCTTCTAAAGTTACTAAACCGGCAGGTTCTGGCCAGAGACTAGGAAAAATTACAGCTAAACACTGTTGATAAAGTGTTTCTAGTTTTTCTTTATGACACCAACCATGCCATGTAATGCGATCGCTCAAACCCATTTTTTCAGCTAATTTTTCCATGTTGGGTTTAATCCAACCTTCACCAGCAATATCAAGATGAATGCGGGTGTCAGTCTTTGCTAAAGCTTTGAGCAACCATTCAATTCCTTTATCGGGAACAATTCTACCAACAAACAAAATTCGCTGATTTTGATGTATTTCTTTAGTTAAAGATGTGGTGGTATATTGAGGGTCTCGCACACCGCAGTGAAGCGTAATTACTTGGTCGGGTAATAAACCATTACTAATAATTTGCTCTCGTACATAATTACTATTAGCAATTACAGGAATGTTGATTTTTTTGGCAGTGCTAAGAAAATTATAGGTATTCCGCAAATTCTCAAATATTCTTTGTGGTCTGCGACTACCACAACCATCTACCAAATGTCCCCAAGCACAACCTAATAGGTGCATATTGCGATCGCACTGTTTTTGGCGATCTGCTAAATATTTTGTGCCACTGGGACAGTATGTACAGTGATTATGCAGTGTAAAGACTGCTGGACATTCGCCAGTCAATTCTAATAATAATTCTGGATCGTGAAGGTGGAGTAACTTACATTGACTTTGGTCTAAATTCTTAACAGAATTCATATGGGTCTTGATCACTCCATTCATGGGAAAATTGATCAAAGAAGATATGTAGGTTTCCATCCCCCCATTTCCCCTGATATCAATACCAGAACAGTGATATATTTTTTCCTGATAAATTATGTTTTCATGTATGGTTAACATGATTTGTTCCTTTTAAATTGAAATTTTTAGTTAAAAATTGGTGTAATTAAATCTTGTTCTAAAAATATTTTCCTTAATCGATGTTGATAAAGTGCCTGATTATATTGTTGTGAATTTATTCTGGCAACTTTTCCCATTTCTCTTCTTATGGATTCATTTTCTGCTAAAAATCTCAATTGATTAGCCATAGTTTTTACATCTCTAGGAGGAGCAATAAAGCCATTTATGCCATGATTTACCACATCCGCTACACCGCAATTAGAAGTTACAATTACAGGTAATCCACAAGCCATTGCTTCTAATGCAACCAAACCAAAACCATCTTCTACAGAAGGTAAAACCAGAACCGAAGATTTACCAAAAACTTCAGTAGGATCATCTTGACTAAAATTCCAAAATTCTTGTTTAATATTGGTATGTTTGTTTAATGTTTCTGTCATAAATTGTCTTAGCCCACGAGTAGAAGCACCTCCAACAATCAATAATTCTGAATTGGGGATATCAGCTTGTAAAAAAGCCTGAAATAAATAAGGAATTCCTTTTCTAGGTTCAATAGTTCCTACATAAAGCACTCGAAAAACTTGATCATTTTTTACAGTAGGATGAAATTTTTGAGTATCAACAAAAGGAGTGACAACTTTAACTTTTTCTGGTGCTAATCCCGCTTGAATAAATGTTTGTTTGGCAACTTCAGATAAAACGATAATTAAATCTGCTTGTTGACATTCTTCAGCAAATCTCTTGAGCATTTTGGGATTCATGGTTGCTACAGTAGGATCAGATAAAAAATCTAATTCTTGCTGAATTTGCTGCTGCATAAAAGGCAGATAATTATTTAAACAATATAACCAAGCTTTTGCACCTTGAGCTTTAGCTGCTTTAAATGCTAAGTTAGTTTGTCCAGCTACTCCCATGATTAAATCACAGGGATAGGATTTTAATTTTTCGCTGACCTGGTGATCAAAATATAGGTCACTTAGCAATACAGCCCAATCATTACGACGACGCAAAATTGGGGTACTTAATAATCTCTTACTCCAAGGAGAATTACCTACAGGATATACAGTAAAATCGGTTTTTGGCACTGTTAAGCCACTACAAAATACAGTTAAATCTCCTAGTTTATTTAAACCTAATGCAGCATTCTCTAAACAAACACCTTGTCCACCTGTTCCTAAACCTGTATTGCAAGTGAGTGTGATTTTCATAATGGATAATTAAAAGTTGAGGTTGAGCAAACAGCATCGAAAATTTTTAAGTAGTCTTGTACTAGGTTTTGATAACTTAATTCTTTGTGTAAATAACTGCGATCAAACTGTAAAGGAGAGCCGGAAAACTTAGCAGTCGCTATGTGAATAATTACTTCCTTGATAGCCTTTACATCAGTTGGTTCAACTAACCAAACGCCTGGTTTATCTTGTAAATAATTCCAGTTTTCTCCGTAAGGTGCTGCTGCTAAAATTGGTCGATCTGTCATTAAATATTCGTAGGTTTTACAAGAAATTCTTCCACCTGGGGTACCATCTGGACGATTTGGTAAAGTTATTAATAATAAATCTGCCTGTCTAGCTAGTTGAATAGCTTGAAAGTGAGGTAATGCTCCAGATACATTTACTACATCTGTAATATTTTGATTTTGTAAAACTCTATCAATTACAAACTCGGGAAAACTATTACCATAGACTGAGAGTTTGATTTTGTTTTTCCATGCTGAGTTTTGGGAGATAACCTCTTTAATAGCCTCACCCACAAACACCGGACTAGAACTACGATGATCAATTTTTGCTCGTTGATAATATCCCCATTTTAGCCAAGCTTTATAAAGTTTTTTAGGTAAGGTTTTTTCTTGCGGGCGATGATAGAATTCATACCAGCCATTCATGCCACCTATATAAACAATATCAAAAGAGAAATTGTCATTTTTAGAGTTAATAGGAGTAGCAAAATCTAATGGATCTGCACCACAACGAATTAAATGAAACTTTGATCTTTGTGCTTCAGGTTGACGACTTTTTACTAATTCTAAATTGAATTGTGAAACATAAACTACTGCATTTGCTTGTCGTACATAAAAATTTTCTAGCCAACGGTCGAGATGATGATGTAACCAACTTACAGCATAGGGGTGCATATCAGTACAACTCAGTGAATCATCTAAACTAACTACCAAAGGCAACCCTGTGAGAAATTTTAGAGCAACTCCCAATAAACCAGCAGAATAGGGCATCATGATCACAAAAATAGCATCTGGTTTTTGTTGTTTAATTAATTGATATCCTTTAAATAATGCTGGTAAAAACCAAAATATCTCTGGATCTGGCCAAACTAATAATGTTAATATTTTCTCCAATCTTAGCTTTCCTAGCCATGTAATTAAGGCTTGAGGATACCAACTTTTGACATGATAAATATTAGATTTTTCTGATAAAAAACTACCCCTTGTATCGGTTAATACATGGATTTGCCAAGTTTTCTGAATTTCGCTCAATATTTTATTAGCTCTATTGGCAATTGGTGTTTTTAAAGGTGGTAAATCATGGGCTATACAAAAAAGTTTTGGCTGATTTCGTGAGTTTTCTGCAAAGTTATTTTTGGAATTGGCAGTTTTTCTGTTTTTAGTAAAATTGAAGTTTAGGAATTCTAATAAATAATTATTCATTTCTCCCTCCATACTCCCTATATAGTTTCAGCAAACAGGCGAACAAAAAGTTAATTTATTTACTATTATCTATCTCCTATGATATGGGATTAAATTTGCTCATTAGCAGTCATTTGATATTGCATTTTGTGATATTGCCAAAGCTTACCTTTTTGTTCTATAAGTTCTTGGTATTTACCTTGTTCGACGATTCTTCCTTGTTCTAAAACTACGACTTTATCAGCCTTAGCAATTGTAGAAAGACGGTGAGCGATCGCAATCACAGTTCGACCTAGAGAGAGCTTTTCTAATGAATCCTGAATTAATCGCTCAGACACAGAATCTAAAGCACTAGTTGCTTCGTCTAAAATCAAAATTTCTGGGTTACGTAATAATGCACGCGCAATAGCAAGTCGCTGTCTTTGTCCACCAGATAAACGAATACCTCTATCTCCCAACTGTGTATCAAACCCTTCTGGCATTTCTGAAATAAATTCTTCTGCATTTGCTAGTCGAGCAGCTTCTCGAATTTCTGCTTCTGTTGCCTCTGGTGTACCGTAAGCAATATTGTTCCACACAGAACTATTAAAAATAAAAGTATCTTGACTAACAACTGCTATCTTACGACGTAGAGAGTTAATTTCAAATTTCCGAACATCAACTTCATCAATGTAAATATAGCCGTCTGTAGCATCATAAAACCGAGGAATTAAATCGGCAATTGTGGTTTTACCAGCACCAGATGCACCGACTAAGGCAGTCATTTTACCTCGTTCAATAGTCAGGGTAATATTATGCAGCACTTTTTGATTCTGACTATAGCCAAAATCCACAGACACTAAATCAATTGATCTTTTTAAACCTGTAAACTGAATTGTCCCGTTTTGAAAGTAGGTTTTATCCTCTCTTTTCAACAAGGTTTTAATATTTTCAGCTGAACCTTGGAGAGTGCTGAGAAATGCTCTTGTGCCATTAATATCTTGAATAAACGGTACGAGACGAAACAGTACAAAGAAAAAGGTGAGTAAAGAACTAACTTGCAACGTACCATTAACCACAAAGCTACTAAAAGCCAAAATAATCATACCTATCAACACAGTAGTAGCTGCGCTTTCAGCAATGGGTTTCACCAATGTCCAAGTTAAAATAACTTTAGTTGAACTACTGACTATTTGATTACTAGCTTTGTAGTAACGCTGACGCTCTAATTCTTGAGTACCAGAGGCATGGACAGTCCGAATGCCATTAATAAATTCTAGGGCTATGGATGTAAAATTACCATTGGCAACTGACGTACCAAAACTTGATTCTCGCACTCTGGCATTGAGATTTGATAATCCGACAGCTAAGAGAGTGAATAAAAATACTGCAATTAGCGTTAGTTGCCATGAGAGCAAAACCATTGTGGTTAAGTAGACAATAACCGTCAAGCATCTAGTAAATAAAAATGCTCCACCGCTAAAACCCTGTCTAATTCTCTCAATTTCTGTGGTAATTGTGTTAACGATTTCACCAGAACGAGTAGTGCTAAAGTAGCTAAGAGATAAAGATTGCAACTGCTCAAAAATTTGCTTACGTAAGCGGTCTCCAAGATATAATTGACAAAATTCTGTGTATATCTGGGCAAAGTAGTTAAAAGCAGCACGTATCCAAGTACTCAATAAAATAAGAAAGGATATGCGATATAGTCTGCTAATTGCTGACGTATGAACTCCCAATATCCAATGATCAAACCAGTCTATTCCTATTTGAATTGGTTGAGAATTAGGATCTGTTATATTTTGCAAAAATGATAGCAGAAAACCAATGCTAATACCTTCAAATGTTGCAGCTAAAAATGTAAAGACTAAGGCAAGTACAGTAATCCGACGAAAGTGTTTAAACTCTCGCAAAATCAAATGATTTTCTTTCCAAAATTTAGTAGTATTGAGCAAATTGCGGAGGGGATAAAAAATTGGAGAATTCATTGGATTGGTATTTTCTAGAAGTATTTGGTCAAATCAGGTAGTCCCCCATAAATACGATGCAACCAGTTTTAGCTCTAGTTGAAGTGCGGTTAATTAAATCAAAAATTACCTCACTGACAGCTAATAATTATAAGTTCTTCACAGTTTCTCGGCAAATCACAGTGTTTGTACATTTAAATTCAAGAGATGAGAAGTTTGATTATGTACTTACCATGGATTACTAATTACTGATAGCTTATTTAGCTGTTCTGCATCTTCTAAACTTAGGTGGACTGCATCTGCTAAAGTCCAACAACGAGAGCCAATAAAACTCATATCACCACGCAGTACATTGAATAATTTTGGTAAATTATCTAAACCGTATTTACGCATCAAAAACCCTAAAAATGTGATACTCTGTTTTCCAGTTGTACAAAACTTGATCGATTGGAATAGTTTACCCCGCTCACCAATATGCCACTCATAGGAAAATAGTAACCCAGGCGAGTACATCTGCATAAGTAAAGCCAATACCAGCATCACAGGACTAACTAATAACAGGACAAATAAAGCCAAAATCCAGTCAATTACTCGTTGTATAACCCGGATGTAATTACTTGTTTTTGGCAATTGATTCTTAAAAGGTAGGCGGATGAATATTGGCTTTTTAGCTTGTTTGCAAGCATCTGCCCAAAATCGCAGTGCAGCATCACCTAGTTGTGGATCTATGGTTACCAAAGTAACTGGAGAATGTTTTAAACACTCTACTAATAATTGTTCATTTTCCAGTGAAGGTAAATATGGTTGTTGCAAATTTATAGGAGACTTCACCAATAGCTGACCCCTACGCCACTGAAGTGTGCAGTATTGCGAGTGATAACTTTGGGGCTGCTGGGATATACTGCTGTGTTCTTGTAAGCTGGGAACAATTGAAGTTGTCATAGGTCTTTGCGTTGATACAGTAGCCGAATTAGTGACCTGAGAATAGGAGTTCAAGTTTGTGCAATTCTGTAGATGCGAAGATGTACAAAAAGCAACAATAAGAGTTAAGCAAACAGCAATGAAGATACAGCATATTTTGTTCAAATGAGGTACAAACTGGAAGAATAAAACCTTTGTGGTGCGGGCATCTTGCCCGCTAAGTGTGTACCTCATAACAGAGGGAAGTGCTGTAAATGGAAAATTAGCAAAATTGGTATTTTTTCTGGGGGATATGTAGAGATAAACTCCCCCTTGGAAATCAGCGATACCTTAATTTAGTAGAAGCTACTTAAGTTTGATATAGCTATCACAAAAAATTATAAAAATCCTCTACTCTTAGCTGATTTAATTTGAGATTTGTCTTCATTCTCTAGAATATAAGAAGGAGGATCATTAACTAAGGATTAAAGAAAATCTTCATTTATTCTTTAAATAGATATGCTTTTTTGGCAACCATTGTTAAGTTTTGATGAATCAAAATTTTTCCGGGGCAGTCTGAAAGAAAGTTATACAGAATATTAAAAAAATGTTTTTTTAGTAATTCTTCAATTTTTCCTAAGTAAGTGGGCGTTAAAAATTGTCGTTATGACAAGGGAACAGGGAACAGGGAACAGGGAAGAGGGTTTTGGTGAATTTACTTTTTGTTACATACTTCGGTTTTTTCCCGCCGACTTACTTACTAGTCTGCTAATAGTAAAAGGGAAATGGGCAAAAAATGAATTAAGTTTGTTTTTTTACCCATACCTTTTGTATTTTTACTAAGCCAAATTTTGACTGGAAAAGGCACAAAACAAATAGTTATCAAACAAAAATTTGCACTGGAAAACATCTAGCTATTTTTCCACAAATTGTTGCAGCACTAATTCTTTTTGCTTGACATAAGGAACATAAGTGCTATCAGAATTAGATACTCCATTAGCCACAACCCCAATCAGATTTAACTTGCTCAACATTGCTGTAGCTTGGGCTAAATGGTTGCGTGTTACTCTACCAATGCTTGCGACCATGACGACACTCCGGCAAGATGAGGCTGTGAGCATAGCATCTACCATACCGATAACAGATGGAGCATCTATGAGTACTAAATCATAGTTTTCTTCAAATGCAGCCATCAATTCCATCATGCGTGGGGAACTTAAAAGATGAGCCGGATCTACAGGTATCGGACCAGCGGTTAAAATGTCGATATAGGATGAACCTGAGTATTGAATTCCAATCTGATTAGGAAGGGTAATATCACTGGCTAATAGAGTTGATAAACCTTGTTCATTAGGAAGATTTAGCTGTTTGTGTAAGCTAGGATCTCGTAAGTTGGCATCAATTAACAGTACCTTTTTGTGTAACCGAGCCGCACTCATAGCCAAACCTAATGTCAAAGCTGATTTACCGTCATCTGGTAATGCTGATGTCACCATCAATGATTTTAAATCAGTGACACTATTGAGGAGTTCTATGTTTTTATAAATTAGATCCAGCGATTCCCACCGAGGTGGAGATTGTAAGACTTGAATTGTCCAGGGAGCAAGAACTTCAGGTTTACCAAAAGGCAACTTGATGATTGATTCTTTAGGTTTAGCTGGTGGCAATTTGGGAGTTGTTCCCAACAAAGGTAGGGCAAATTGTTTTTCTAATTCAGCAGTAGTATGTACTGAATCATCCGATGCTTCTCGAATAAAGGCGGCAACACCACCTAACATGAATCCTACTATTGCACCCAACAAAAGATTTTGCTGAAGGTTGGGTCCTAATTTTATGCCTTTTTGCGGATCTTCCACCACTTCCCAATTAAATCCACCTTTGGAAAGTTCTTGACGCAATTGTTGTTCTGCTTTTAACAATAGCTCCATTCTTTCCCGACTAAATTGTAATTGGGGAAGTATGCGATTGTAATAAGCCAACAGAGAAGGAAAGCGTTTTAGTTGCGATCGCAGTTCATTTTCTTTTTGTGCCAAAGTTTGATCACGGGCGCTTAAAGCAACTATATTAGTCTGGGTTTCTACTAATTCACCAGTGAGGTTAAGATCAATTTGTCCTAGTTGTCCTTGTTCGAGAAGATTTTCTCCAGAACTTAATGCAGTAGTAGATTGTCCGCCTAAAGCTCTACTGACTTCTTTTTGCAAAAGTTCTTTTTGACTCTGAAGCTGTTCGTTGAGCTTCTGTACACTAGGAGTACCATCAGTAAAACGTAAGCGTTCCTGTGCTAAAGCTAGTTCTGTTTTCTGGATTTCATTCAGTAAGCCTTGATAGCGTAAAGACTGACTCAGACGAGAAGAAACCAGAGCATTCTGCGGCGAACGGTTGAGTTGTTGTTGCAAAGACTTTTGCTTTGCCACAGCTTCTTCATATTGAGAACGAGTTGTTTGTCGCTCTTTCTGAATATTATTTAAAGTTTCCTCAATTGCTTTGGCCTGCAACTCTGGATCAATTAAATTCTGGTTACTGCGAAATCGTTGCAGATTGGCTTCAGATGCATTCACTTCATCACTAGCTTTTCGCAACTGATCTCTGATAACTTGCAGACCTTTTTGTAAACGCACATCCTGTTGTTGTTTGTTATATTCAACATAAACTTGCCGAATGGCAGTTAACACTTTTTGCGTTTTTTCAGGATCGCTATCGGTATAGTCAGCTTGAAAGATTTTAGTAGCGATATTATCTTCTGGAGTCTTGATTTGAGTTAAGACTAAGGATTTTTTAATTTCCTCTACAGTGATGCTTGGATATTCCGACTTCAGTTTATCAACTGCTTTTTGGATCAGTCCAGAACTCCGCATCAAGTTAAGCTGTGTTGCAGTATCTATAACAATGTTAGAGTCTGTAAACTGATTTTCTACGCTGTCTCCTTCTTTTTTGCCTTGATAGTTGGCTTCTACTAACAATTGCATCGTACTTTGGAAAGTGGGCTTTGTCTTTAAAGTTATTATGCCTGCCAGAGCCGTAGAACTCATAAATACTAACACAACCCAGGGAAATCTCCTGACAAAGACAGCAAGCATTTGTCCATAACCTGGCTCTTGATCTGCTATGGGAACTCTCTGGGGATTTAGACTAGTTTGAACCACTTTTATTATCCTTCTATGGGAGACGCTATGCTATGCGTAGTTTACTTACCCGTAGGGGCAAAGCTAACAAGTTAAATAAATGAGTGATGCACACCAGAAACTTGAACAAGAATATCCTCAACTTTGGTAAAGAATGCTTGTTCTGAAAAATTATTTACGGCGTGATTACGAATAGTTTTGTAATTCCAAGATATTCCTCTAGCCTCTAATAATGCGGCTTGTAAAGAATCAGGTGTTTGTCTCTTGAAAAAAACTCCGGTTTTACCAGGTATTTGAGTATCTAATACCCCACCGGCTCCATAGGCAATCACTGGAGTTCCACTAGCATTTGCTTCTACTGGAACTAATCCATAGTCTTCTAAGGCTGCAACAATAATAGACTTAGCTCTAGAAAATAAGTCTTTACGTTTGCTGTCACTCACATGGCCTAAGAATTCGATATTACCTAATGCCTTAGATTTTAACCGTTCTAGTTCAGGTCCGTCACCTGATATTAATAAATGCCACCCTAACCAATTAAAAGCCTCGACTATTATATCAAGACGTTTATAACTTATCATCCGCGCCGATGCCAAGTAGTAATCTTCTTTGGTATCGGAAAAGACAAAATTATTGGTATCAATTGGATAATTGATCACTATTGCTTGTTTCCCATAAATTTTTTGAATACGACGGGCAACAACGCTGGAATTAGCAATGTAGAGGTCTGGTTCCTGAGAATATTTCAGGTCTACATTTCTCATCATTTCAAATATTTTTTCAATTAAGGGTGCAAAGTAGCGATAGTCTCCATACTCTCGTAAATAAGTTTCTGTATCCCATAAAAAACGAGTGACATTATGACAAAAACAAATGTGCCGTGCCTGTGGTTTTTTACGCACTGCTTTGGCAAAACTAGTGCTGCTACTAATAATTAAATCGTAATCTTGTAAATTCAAGGCTCGAAAGGCAGGAAAGTAAAGGGGAGCCATCAAGCGAAAATACTTTACAGCACCGGGAATATTTTGTAATAAAGTTGTTCTAACTATACGTTCACCAAGGTCAATTGTTTTTTGAGGATCATATAAAGAGGTGAAAATGTCGGCTTCGGGGTAGCGTTTACAAAGCAATTCAAACACTCGCTCTGCCCCACCGCGCTGGGTTAAGTAATCATGGACGAGAGCTATTTTCATGGATGATGCCTTATATGGGAGTGTTGACTAAATCATGGGCTGTTTCGTAAGGTTGTACAGATATTAATAAGTTCTCTGTTTATAACAGTATTATGTCTGTACTAAACCCATCCTTAGGTAGTTACATATTGCAAATTAAGTTTGGCAAATGTCCGATAGCTTTGGTCAGCGTAGCTATCGCACTCCAGATGGGATTAACTACAAAACCGCTCCTTTGTACATTAAATGACATTGCTTAATTAGCCATTTTTTGTGAGAGTAATTAGTATAACCAGGCGGATGTAGAGATACTATTGGCAATCAGCGAAAAATCTACTCTATAGATATCTTTATGTTTTGCCTTTTGCTTTTTTTTACTAAGTAGATACTTTCAAATAAAACTTTAATTTTTACCTGTAAACTAGAAGTGGAAACAGAATATCAGGTAAATTCTCATTTATTTGCTCGTCTTGAACAGAAAGATGAATTTGCTCAAAGGTAAGTGGTGAAGAGTTATCAGCCCCCTAAAATCAGGGGCTGAATTTTAGTTTTGCTTTTAAATTTTTACCTTACTTCACAACTGCCAAAGTTTTAGCAGGAGCAAAATAAGCTGTTTGTTCAGATCGCAGTTTGTCGCAAAGTCTACCTCCAGGCAGTTCCACATCATCGTATGTGAGAACTTGATCTTTATCAATATCACGCTTTAAGCGACATCCTTCTGCTATCCCCATTGGTAGCAAATTTTGTAGCTGGACAATTTCTGAGTTTTCACATTGTCCATAAGTCATGTAATAACCGATGCCATCAAGAGTTTCTCCAGCTTTGAGGTCAATTTTTGCAGTAGCCACGACATCGACAACTGGACCAGCTATGGGAGCAAGTACAGCATCATGAAATAACACTGCACGGGCAACAGAAAGGGGAACTTCAAAGTGACAAAGGTGATAGGGGGTGTAGAAACTGTAAAGAGGTCCTTCACCAAGTTTATAAAGATTGAGATAATGGCGTTGTTTAGGGTCTTCATGGGTGGCAAAAACAAACACCCCTGGGCCTGGTTTTGTGCTAACGACATAATCAACAATGCCACCTAATTGTTTGAGTTGATCAACATCATACATTTTGGTCATTTCATCCACATGACCTGCGTATTCGTATCCCAACATTCCCCGTTTTGCTACTTTCATTCCTGTGCCATTGGCTACTATTGCTTGCTCAAAAGAAATTTTTGTCCCATCAGCAAAGCTTGTTACCATGGCGGGATTTTGACCCCAGCGTTGAGCAAAACCGGCTTGGGTGGTGGGGTTACGGTAAGGGTCTTGTAAACCTTTGATATTTCCACACAATAAGGGGGTTAAACCAATGCTTTTCACAAAGCGGTACAGGTTCATTTCTACCCCTGGTTGGTCGCCGTCACAAGCTGTCAGGATGACTCCAGCACGGTCAGCGTGCAGTTTGAGGATGGGGCCGATAGTACCATCGAGTTCTGCATTCATTAAAATGATATGCTTTTGATGGGCGATCGCTCTCATCACTAAATGAGCAGCATATTCTATTGTTCCCGTCACTTCAATAATTGCATCTATACCATCAGCCTCACACAGCAACATGGCATCTTCGGTGATTGCATATTGACCTTGAATCAGTGCATTTTCTAAATCAACTACACTAGAAACAATCTTAAAATCCTCAATTCCTGCTTCTGAATAAGCTCTTTTAGCTCCATCAATGTGACGGTTAGAAATAGCAACCAATTCCATTCCAGGAACAGAATTGATAATTTGATTAGCAATGCCGCGACCCATAAATCCAGCACCAATCATGGCGACTTTTACAGGTTTACCTAATGCAGCACGGGCTTCTAAGGCTTTATCAACAATAATCATTATTAAACTCCTATTAAAATAGATTCTAGTAAAGGCCAATTGCGGTCTTTATCAGACATTTCAGTTGCACTCAAAGGCCAAGAAATTTCTAACAGTGGATCATCATAACGCAAACCACGTTCATAACCAGGAGTGTAAAATTCACCCACTTGATAGACAACTTCTGCACCATCTGTTAAAGCTTGATAGCCATGAGCAAACATTTCTGGTACATATAAAGCGCGGCGATTTTCCGCACTTAGTTCTACACCAATATGCGACAGATAAGTTGGAGATTCAGGACGCATATCCACAATTACGTCATAAATTGCCCCTTGAGTACAACGAATTAATTTGGTTTCTGCGGCTGGGAGAATTTGATAGTGCATTCCCCGCAAAGTACCTTTTTTGTGATTAAAAGACAAGTTACATTGAGCAACAGTTGGCTTTAAACCGTGGTCTGCAAATTCCTGAGCGCAGAACGTCCGAGCAAAAAAACCACGATGATCGGGTTTTTCTTCTAAGTCAATAATAAAAGCACCAGGGAGTTTAGTTTTTGTAAAAATCATAGTTTTTAAGGTAACCGGAAACAGGGAACAGGGAATAGGTGACAGTAAATAAATAATTAATTACCAATTACCCATTACCCGTGACAAATAGAAGCTGCATTATTGGCGTTAACAATTGAATGCTCATATATAATTTACTAGCCCTTTCCTATGCTTTCAGGGATTAATTGTTTATTTGGTTTGATAAAAGTATCATCATTGTATTGAGTACAAAGTTCTGGGCGCTTCGGTGGGTTTGCTGTATACACAAAAAATAGTGTTGAACGTTCTTCCGTTCTCACAGTACCATGATGTAAAACATTTCTTGGATCTACAAAAATTACAGTTCCAATTTTTCCTGGGCAAGATTTCCAAGCTGATTTAGGAATTATTTTCATCATTTTTTCATCGTTGATTCCTAAATAATTAGACTTCCAAAGTGCATAGTCAACCCGATAATAATTACACCAGTCTACAAGATTAGTAGGTAGGGGTAGATATTCAAATGGTCCGTGTTTTTCTGTCACGTCATTTAAATAAATAATGACTTTAATCATGCGCCGATCTTCAGAATCTTTATGCCAAAGCAGTGTTTGTAATTGCTGCTCATTTGGAAAGTCTTTTCGCACATGAACACCATGAAAAACCATAGGTAATCTGATATAGTTTTCTATGATATTTTGCAGCCGTTTTTCAATTCCCCAAGTAAAGAATTCTGGTAAATCTGTAACTGTATAAATTTGCGGTAATTTATACCCTGATTGGATATTTCTCGGACTTTCCATCATCGCTGCATAACTGTTAGCACTATCTAACATTTGTGCAGTTGATGGTAATCCTAAATGTTCTAAGGAAGTGACGTACACACCTTCTCGTTTTAGAGCTTGAGCAATTAAATTATCCGCATGAGATAACACAGGTAATTTTTTTTTGTGTTTAGCTAGTGCTACTCGATAATCTAGCTCGGAAGTCAGCATATTTATTTTATTTTTGAGAGTTTGTATCATAGAAAATATACTTGATTATTGTTTATTACGACGAATAATTTGGTTTGATGGCTGAAAAGATTCAGCAATTATAACTTCGGGAGCAGCCATGACTTCAATAGCAGAAATAGTCGCTAAAGCCAAAAAAGGAACGGCTGTTTTAATAGCAGTAACTGGCCATCTTTTCAAAGCACCCAAGAAAACTTTCAAGTTAACTTCTTGAAACTTATTCACCATCATTTGTGCATAAAATCGCTTAGAATAGCCATTTTCTTGCAGCTTAAAAATTACTTCTGGTATGTGTTTATATTGCATTAATAGCGCAGATTTTGGTTCTTTCTGCCAATAACTCACACCAACAATACATTCTAAATAAGTCTCTTTGGTGACGATTACTTTGCCATTAGCAGCACAATACCCAGCTAAATATGCTAAAGATATCCAATTATTCACAGCATCTGGCCAAATTTGTAGAGCGCGTTTAACTAAATCAGTCCTGTATACTGAAGCAGTTAAAAAAATGACTGCTCCAACACTTTTAGAAAAACAATATTCAAATATTGCTTTACCATCCCCTTCACCATCTTCACTTTCAACATCAAACCAGCGATTACCAACAATAGTTGGTGGATGAACTGGTTCACCAGTAATTTTATTCCTCCCAGAAAAATTGAGAAATAGTAATGATAAATCTTGATGTTTTTTAATCTTAGTTATTACATAACTAATTGCTTGATTTTGAATTGGATCATCATCTCCAATTGTCCAAACATATTTTGTTGTTGCTGAATTCAGGCAATAAAGGATATTTTTCATTACGCCTAAATTTTCAATATTTCTATTGGAATTAAAAGTTACATAAGTAAGTGTATTTTTCCATTTTGTGATAACTTCCTGGGTGTTATCACTAGAACAATTATCAGAAATTAATATCTCGCAATCAGATTCATAACCTTTGATAGCTTTAGACAACCACTCTAATTGTTGATCCAGTAAATCCGCACGATTGTAGGTAGGAATAGCAATAGTCAGTAATTTATTCATAGGTTGACATGATCTAAATCAATAAAGTTATTTTTTGGGGAATGAATTAGCTAATTGGCATCTGTTCGCAATTAATAAGTACGGATTAAAAGCAGCAATAATAGATTGTTTTTGCTGCTTTTATCCGATTATTTTAACCCTTAAGCCTTATTTATTCCAAAAGAAATCTTTGTCAATTTGTTGAGTACGAATTAAATACTCCAACTGCTTTAAGCGTGTAAATCCTCGGAACAAGAAAGTATCTTCAGTCATATCAATTTGGCTGAACAAATCTAATAGCTGTTGAGCGCCGCGTTGAGCATTCCAATCACACTTAAATCCGGGTAAAATAGTATTTATTTTCTCGAAAGATACTCGATAGCTACGGTTGTCTGAACCGTTATTACCAAAAGATAATCTACAACCTGGGAAAGCATCAGCAATAATTTCTGCGATTTCTTTAACTCGATAATTATTTGCTGTATCTCCCACATTAAAGACTTGATTATGGACAATATCTCTAGGTGCTTCTAAGGCACAAACAATGGCTTTGCAAATATCCAAAGCATGAACTAATGGCCGCCAAGGTGTACCATCACTGGTCATTTTAATTTCTTTGGTAGTCCATGCTAATCCTGATAAATTGTTTAAAACAATATCAAATCGCATTCTGGGAGAAGCACCAAAAGCGGTAGCATTCCGCATGAAAGTAGGAGAAAAGTCATCATCAGCTAATGCTTGAACATCTCTTTCTACTAATGTTTTACATTCTGCATAAGCTGTTTGAGGATTAACAGGTGATTCCTCTGTAACATCATCTTCACTCGCAACGCCATAAACACTGCAAGAAGACATATAAACAAAGCGACGGATACCCACTGCTTTAGCTAAATTAGCAAGACGAACTGAACCTAAATGATTAATTTCATAGGTAATGTTAGGTGCTAATTGTCCGGTAGGATCGTTGGAAAGTTCTGCCATGTGAACTATTGCTTCTACACCCAGCAAATCTTCAGGAGTAATATTACGAATATCTTTGTTAAGAGTCTTCGCTGTTACGTCAGTTCCGTTATATAGCCAACCAACTTTATAAAAACCAGTATCTACGCCCAGAACTTCATGACCTCTTGCAATTAACAAAGGAGGTAGTAAGGAACCAAGATATCCTTCTGTTCCTGTGATTAATATTTTCATTATTGTTAAATCCTTGTGATTGATGTTTTCAGATGTTTACTACCACAATATTTTTAGAGTTTTGAGGTAGTTAGTGATGTTACTTTCATGAATTTTCTAGCCAGCCGTCTCCAGAAAGTATCCCGCCATCCTGACCAATATGTCATGTCAAGATATTGGAAAAATAAATCTTTTTTCGGATGTGTACACTCTGTTTTCAATCCTGCGTACCAGGGTTTAGGAGAATTAGTAAAGTGAATAATGTAAGGCTTATGCAGTAGTTCCTCATAAATATCTTCTGGGTGAGGACTTTCTTGCCAGGATGAATAATCATATATTCTGGGCATCTGATTCCATCTGGGATGAATTTCTTTCCATTTACCCGCTAGAACTGCATTGAGTCCATCTTGATCGTTTCTTACATATTCTCGATTTTGTTTGATATATTCAAGAGCTTTTTGTCCTATGTTGTCGCTGCGCCATTTTTCCAAATTAATTACTAAAAGTCCAGAATTAAAATATTTATGATTTGGACAAATTCCCACATCTTGATAATTCCTTAATCCATCGGACATTGATATATACAGTTCCACATCATCCTGAACAGCTAATACATAGTTATCTTCTAGAGGAATATTCCATAACTCTTCTAAATTTCCTTTCACTACCATATCGGTGTCTAGATAAATTGCTTTATCAAACTCTGGGGGTAAAAATTGAGTAATTAGGAGTCGATAATATGAAGTAGTTGTTAGATGTCTAGTCAATACCAGATTGTTTAACTGCGTCTCATCTATTTGTATCCATGAAATATCAACTTGTTCTGATTTCAGTGATTTAATAATTTTGTTTTTGTTAGATTTACTAATCCCTCCATCCAGAATAAATAACCCTATCTTGCGATTACTTTTAAAATTTGCCAGTGCCGAACGAACTGTTACCGCTAGGGGCATGGCATAGTTATTATCAGCAGCGCAGACAAGTATGATTGGCTGAAAATTGGAGTTAATGCACATAAAAAAATCCTGATAACTAAAGTTGCTGGAGATGAAAATCTGGTTGACAGCAGTTGCAATAATAAGTGATTAAGCAAAATTTTATAATGCACTTATTCTGAACCAGATTAAGATTAGCCCTAGCAAATTTAGGATAGATGCAAAGTAGTTAATTTTTTACTGCTGTTTCCAGGAGAGGAGACTCTTGAGGTATCTGGTTAACAATCGCTTTGCCAATTTCTAGAGAAGAAGTTGCTGCGGGAGAGGGAGCATTGCAAACATGAATGGAGTTATCACCTTGGATGATTAAAAAGTCGTCTACCAAGGAACCATTACTCATTAATGCTTGTGCGCGAACTCCTGCATGGGTGGGAACTAAATCTGCTGTTTGGACTTCAGGAATTAGTTTTTGCAAGCTTCTGACAAAGGCAGCTTTACTAAAGGAACGAATGATTTCTTGAATTCCTTCATCGGCGTGTTTAGCTGCTAGTTTCCAGAAACCGGGATAGGTGATTACTTCTGCAAAGTCCCGCAAGTCAAAGTCGGTTTTTTTGTAACCTTCACGTTTGAGACTGAGAACTGCATTTGGCCCTGCGTGAACACTATTGTCAATCATGCGGGTGAAGTGAACACCCAGGAAGGGAAAGTCCGGGTTAGGAACCGGATAAATGAGAGTTTTGACCAGATAGCGTTTTTCGGGTGTGAGTTCGTAATATTCTCCCCGGAAGGGGACAATTTTAGCTTGGGGGTTGGCTTTACCTAATTTTGCCATGCGATCGCTATGCAATCCGGCACAATTGATCACAAATCTGGTTTCAAAACTACCCTGGTTGGTTTCTAATACCTGATTTTTACCACTTGGGGAGATTTGTAAAACTTTGGTATTAAGGCGTAAATCTCCCCCTTGTTTTTGGATAATTTCAGCGTATTTTAAACAAACTTGCTTGTAATTAACAATTCCTGTAGAAAATACCCGAATTCCACCGACACAACTAACATGAGGCTCAATTTCTTTGACTTCTTCAGAACTAATCCTTTGCACTGCTATGCCATTATCTAAACCTCGTTGGTAGAGGTTTTCTAGCCGTGATAATTCTTGTGATTCCGTGGCCACAATTACCTTACCACAAATGTCATGCTCAATATCATGCTTTTGGCAGAATTCTACCATTGAGCGACTACCGTCACGGCAAAATTTAGCTTTAAAGCTACCTGGTTTGTAGTAAATTCCCGAATGAATTACGCCGCTATTATTACCTGTTTGGTGAAATGCCCATTGACTTTCTTTTTCTAACACCAAAATTCGTGCATCAGGATAGCGTGAGCCTAAAGCCATCGCTGTAGAAAGTCCAACTATTCCCCCACCAATAATCGCAAAATCGTACATTAGTAATTTTTCCCTAATCCAAAATCCAACATCCAATATCCAATATCCAAAATTTGTATTACCACACTTTCCAAGGAGCTTGATCATTTTTCCATAGCTCCTCTAAGTATTGTTTATCTCTTAAAGTATCCATTGGTTGCCAAAAACCATTATGTCTGAAAGCTGATAGCTCTTGCATATCAGCTAGTTTTTCCAATGGCTCTTTTTCCCACACAGTGGAGTCATCAGTAATAAAGTTGATGACTTCAGGTTCTAGGACAAAATAACCGCCATTAATCCAAGCACCGTCACCTTCAGGTTTTTCTTTAAAACTAGTAATTTTAGTTTGTTCCTGTCCTAGAGAAATTGCTCCAAATCTTCCTGCTGGTTGAACTGCGCTTAATGTTGCTAAGGTTTTTTGTTCTTGATGAAATTTGATTAATTCGGTGATATTTACATCACTGACACCATCACCATAAGTAAAGCAAAAAGTGTCATTACCAATATGTTCTCTAACTTTTTTTAAGCGTCCACCTGTCATGGTATTATCACCTGTATTTACCAAGGTGATGCGCCAGGGTTCCGCATATCCAGAATGTATACTCATTTGATTAAATCGCATATCAAAAGTTACATCTGACATATGTAAGAAGTAGTTAGCAAAATACTCCTTGATGATGTAACCTTTATACCCACAACAGATAATAAATTCATTAATACCATGAGCCGAGTATATCTTCATGATATGCCAGAGAATCGGCTTACCTCCAATCTCAACCATCGGCTTCGGTCTGATACTAGTTTCTTCACTGAGGCGTGTACCTAGACCCCCAGCCAAAATTACTGCTTTCATGCAATTACCTCAAAGATTTGCCGGTCGGTTATGATTTGAATTTTTCAGGATGAAGAGGATGCACAAGAAATAGAGAAAATATGAATTTTTGCAAGAATTCAGGAGTCAGTAGAGATGTTCCGCCGGCACACCTCTACAAAACTGAAACGCTTGTACATTTGAATCCTTACGAATTTTTATATGTTTTTCTCTACAAACAATCTAAAAATAATGTAACCGTAAAATGCTTATAAATTATGAAGAAACAATAAAATTAAAATAATTTCTATGTAAAAAGATGATGAATATCAATAATGAAAATTAAGTTTTATACACTTAAAAAAGCAACAAATATAAAATAATTAGCATCAAATATTGCCTACCTCCAGAGGTATGAATTATCCTCAAGATCAAGCAAAAATGCTAGTGACAATAAAGGTCGTTACCATAATCACTAATTCGTATAGCCATGGACAGAGTGGTTAGGACATCAATTGATAATGAAACTCTCACTACAAAAGGGTTTTACTCCTGCCTCCTTAAAGTAGTTTACGGTTAATTAGATCACAGTTTATATTTTCAGTTAAAAGGGAAAGCGGAAGAGGGAACTAATGGTTAGTCGGATCAAACATAGTTGAGCTTTGGAATAAAGCGTCACATTTCTTGGATACAATTACGCAAATGTTGCTGAGTGCTTGCTGGTAGTTATCCATGTCCTCTTGTTCAAGGTAAATTTGAGCAGATTTTTCTAAATCTTCTATAGCTTGTGCTTGATTTTCTTTAACTTGACTTTCCCCATATTGGGCTAATTCATAATGAATCATTCCCCGTTTGAGGTAAACCTTAGCCATGCGGGGATTGATATTTATAGCTTGGTTAAAATCTTCGATCGCCTGTTTATATATTGGAGCATAATTACTGCTATATTGGGCGAATTGATATCGAGCCAGACCACGCTGAAAGTAAGCTTCTGCTTTGGAAGCATTAAGTTGAATTGCTTCTGTAAAATCCGCAATTGATTTTTGGTATTCTTGTTGAAAATTATGGCTATATTTAGCTATTTGAGAACGAACAATACCCCGTCTGATATAAGCTTCGGTGTCACGCTCATTGATGTTGATAGCATTATTAAAGTTTTGGATAGCTTTCTTATACTCTCGGTCAGGATCATTACTATAGTCGGCAAGCATATAGTAGGCATTACCCCGATTCACAAATGCTTTGACTTCCTGCGGATTAATTTTCAGAGCTTGGTTATAGTCTGCCAATGCTCCTTCATAATCGTTCAAGTTGTAGCGAGCATTGCCCCGATTGATATACAGTTTAGAAAAATTAGTATTTTTTTTGATACCTTGGGTAAAATTTTCAATTGCTTGCTCATATTCTTGCTTTCGATAAGCAGCATTACCACGCTCGTAGTAATCTACAAAAGTAAAATTGTCCTCTTGAGGAAGATTATTTTCTTGGCGAGACAACAAGCTTTGTTGAGTGTAAGGATTTTGGGAAACAAAGGGACGAGTAAATTTAATCATTACGTCCAAATACCCCAACAGACCAAAACCCAACAGGCAAAACATAAAAGTATAAAATTTTGACTTATTTGAGTTTTTAGGAGGTTGATAACCAAAAGAGTTTTGGCGAAATACTGGTTGCCAATGATGTAGCGGTGATGCGGAAATAGCTGGTTTGCGTACACGAGGATTGTGTGTATGCCGCTTTCTAGATTTTCGGCGGGGTTTAAGATGTTCCCTAGAAGCGATCGCCTCTAGTGATGGAAAAGGATCACGTCCACCTAACTGCGCGGTACGTTCACACCAAGGACATTTGTGAAGATGATTATGATAGAGATGCTGGGGGTTGACGGCACAAGTTACAATATTCTCTTCAGCCTCAGCTAGGGCTGACAACCAAGTTTGAGCAGTAGGACGCAAGTGGGGATTGTTGTGACCATCCTCAAAACAACGCACAAACAGATCCCGTAAGCCGGGATAGAGTATTTCCCAAGCTGGTGCTATGGGGGTAGGCAAATAGGGAACGTGTTGCTTTTGACTATAAGTGAAGTGACCGGCCACTATTCGGGCTTCGTAAGTAGGTGGGTCAAACAGACCTTGGAAAATCCCAGAAAATGGGTGAGTGCCTTCCATTAATAATTGAAATAACAGCACCGCTAACCCAAATAAATCATGGTAACTTTCGCGATCATATTCAGCAAAAGTTTTATTCTGTAGTTCTGGGGGGGTGTACTCTGGTTTACCTACTGAACAACGATAAACAATATTTGGCTCTGGATCACGGACTTGGAATGAGTCGGTGTCTACTAAAGTAACTAATGCAGTGTCACTGACTAGAATATTCGACTCATTTACATCGCCAATGCAGTATTGGCTGGCGTGTAAAGCTGCAAAAGCCGTGGCCAGATTGCGAGCAGTCCGCAGTAAATACTGATAATTAAATAAAGGACAGTTTTGACGACGGTTTCCCGGATTGTAAAAGTCCATGATCGGCCGCATCCCCCGAATACGAGGCATTAAAAAGCCGATGATACTACCACTGCCATCCGCAGCTTGTAACAACTCCTGTGGCCAAGCAATGGAAATATGCCCCAAATTAGCTGTTGGGTTTTCTGGGGGGTTGGCAATCATCGCCTGAAGTTTGTGAGCATGGGTAAGAATGGGCTTATGATAAATTTTGGCCACTAAATTTTCATCTGATGGCACGGCATAAACACAAGCTTCACCCCCACGCCCCAAATTGACCGTGAGATTGAGAATTTCCTGCTGCGGAGAAGAACGTAGTACCTGCATAGTAGAATTACTTTTAACAGTGGTTATGGAAAGGGACTGGGGATTTAGGTACAGACGACCTGATAGGTCGTCGATACGGAATTGAAGATGGGAAAAAAACGCTGCTCCTGAACCTGACAGCCTGCACCCTAAACCCTACCCAATAAACATTGTTCATGAGTTGCTTAATGCTGCTAATACTAGAGTTAAATCATCATCAGTACGTGTTGTAATTCTTTCAGAACATAAAAACTTTACCAACTGCTCTTTGGCTATCATTTTATCTTCGGCATTGGCTACAAAGTCAAATAACGGGAAAAAAAATGGTTTGTGAGGTTCACCAACAAGCATATTCAAAGCCAGCATTTGTAGTCCATCAGTGAGAACACCGATATTAATTATGTTATGACGTAATATTTTGATTTGGGTTGTAGCTAGGGCATCAGGTGAAGTCAAAAATGTGGTTTCATTAATGTATTCACCGCTGTTAGGAATAGTTAGCGCCAGTAAGTTACCTGTGCTATCTTTGGCCACAGCTAAACCATCACCGATTTGGGCTACTGCTACAACTTTTGGTGTGGCGATCGCAATAATTAAGGTGGTTGCTAAATCATAGGACTGATGTTTGCAGACCTCTGCCTCATCTTCTACTGCTTTTTTAGCAGCTAATATGGCATCAGTTAGCAGATCACGCAAAAGAGTATCATCAGCAAGGGTGCTGTGAGTAATTTCGCAGTTTGAGATATGTTCTATTGCTGTTTCTACAGCAATCATCGCTCCCACTTTTCCTAAAGTTGCTGAACCAGCCCCATCTGCTGCTGCTATCAATAACACATTATTTGGCAAGATCTGCCAATGGTGAGCATCCTGACACAGCTGCTGGTTTTTGATATGGCTAGTACCACATACCGAAGCGGCTACTATCCGCCATTGAGGAATCTGTTTTGGTGTGTTCATAAATTTATTCTCACAGCTATAGCAGGTGACTCTTAACAGGTGACAGGTGACAGAGTTGAACGTCTGTCTGTTTGGATCTTAAGTTTTGTCATTATGTTGATGTCCTAACCACCTTGCTTGTTGCTATAACTGATAACTGTTAAACAGACCCCCAGCCAATTGGTGGTAGTGCTACTTGCTCATCTACCTTGGAGTGGGAAACAGCTGACATACTTGCTGAAAGCCAAACGAACATTTCAATAAAGTTTAATCCTTTAAGTTTGAGGGGAGTACGCACAGCTATTTGATTTAAACGGGTCATGTTGGCATTTTCTACTCCTACCGTAAAAAAGGCAACACGTTTATTTGCTTCATCTCCTTGCAGTCGCTGTACTGCTTGCTCTATAACATCATCTAGCTCACCTTGTGGCTCACCATCTGTAATCATAAATACCCAAGGACGGTAGTAAGCAATGCCATTAGCGCGATACTGGGATTTGCGTTCTTGAATTATTTCTAAAGATTTATGAATTCCCGCCCCCATTGTCGTTAGTCCTTGGGCTGTTAAAATAGGTGGGTTGAATTGGTCGGCGGTGACAAAATCCTGTACGACATTGACATGAGTATCAAAAGTAACAATTGCTACTTCTACCCTTCTTGCTGCCAATGAATTTTTTATCAGTTCATCTTTAAAACTCAGCAAGCCCTGATTTAAAGCCTCAATCCGTTCTCCTTGCATGGAGCCAGATGTGTCTAGCAATAGCACGCACGGGCAACGAGGTTCTGGGTTTTCTGCAAATTCTACGACTTCATCTAGTTTTAGTGTATCCAGCATAACCTTTTGTGTTATGTTATAGTCCAACGTTTTAATTTCCTTTTCTCAAAGTATATAGTTTGCAAGACTAGTACGACTACAAGTATGGTATTTGGTGGTAGATGGATGAAACTTCATCTTTCAAATTATTCTCATCAGATTCTCTATTTCAGGAAACTTGAATCACAATAGAGTTTAGTTAAAACGGATGGAACGGGAGGTTAACATTACTTATTTTGGTGCATCTACTATCATTTATCTTCAACTAATTAAGAATATAATATTCAATATATACATATATAATTAATAAAAATTTAAAGATTTTATGTGGAAAATTTGCTAATTATCAACCACTCAGTAAACATAATTAAGGCAGCAATTTGATCATGGACACACTGTAAAAATGAAAACTGAGAAGTTGCATGACATCGAAAAATACAAAGATATTTGATAGTCTAGTATTATTATGTAACCAACGGAGGAGTAAGTGATATAGCTTGAGATAGATATATTATTTTTTCTGATCCATCATGAGTTGGTTTATAGAGAAATATGAAAGAAAAACCATATTTAATCTCATCCCGAAATTTATTCTTTCTCAATCCTAAGTCAGTTTTTTAGAAAAAACTGTAAAAATATGAATAATATTGGCACATTTAGCAAACTATCTCCTGAAAGTTTATTAAGACAGTTAAGCAATTCATCTGACACTACTTGTTTGCAAGTCTTTAACAATTCAGTGTTATGGTCAATATACTTGGATCAAGGAAAAATTGTCTATGCCACCCATTCAGTAGAACCCTTTGATAGACTGGAACGGCATATGCGCCGTCTCAGTCAGCAAATTCCCTTACTGACTAATGAAATTCGTGTACAATTACGCATGACGTTTGAACCTGACTGGCAAACTCAGTTAAGTGAACGTCGTGATCATCATCCCAGCCAAGCGCCAGAATATCAAGCTATTCACTGGCTTGTTACTCAAAAACATCTATTCTCTGACCAAGCAGCATTACTTATTCAAGAGTTAGTTAAAGAGGTGATCGAATCATTTTTGCTGATTAGTGAAGGCACTTATGAATTAACGACACCAGTTAATAGCTTACCTAAAATTTGCAAGCTGGATGTTGAAAATATCATGGAACGCTGCCGAAAACGGTTGCAAAATTGGCAGTCTTTCGCTCCCCAAATATCTTCTCCCTATCAGCGTCCATATCTATTGATTAACAGTAAATTCTATGACAAACAACTACCAGAACTACAGCAAAATATAACTACATGGATGAAGGGTTTTAGTCTGCGTCATTTGGCAGTCATCATGAATTTGGATGAAGTGGAACTGGCTCGAACTTTATACCCACATATCCTTCAGGGTTCGATTATTTTGCATGAACCAGACCCTCCATTTGATAAATTGCCTAAAACCTTTGAAGATGTTTTACTAGCTCCTAGATACAGCACAATCAGAATTAATGGTAAATCGTTTCAGGTAGAAGCATCACCAACTACTACCCTGGGAAAAAACCCTGTACCTCAAGTTTCTGCTCTACCAAAAGAAAACCTTGAGCAATCAACCATACCAAATAACATACAAGCTGATGGAGAAAACGTAAACACTGCTACCATAACTGCTAAAAAACCCTACAAAATTATTTCTGTAGATGATAGTCCGACAGTTCTCAAAGAAATAAGCCGTTGTTTGGAAGATGAAAATGTTGCTGTCGTGACTATTAATGATCCAGTCAAAGCGGTGATGTCTATTATTAGGCATAAACCCGATTTGATTCTATTAGATTTGAATATGGCGGGAATTGACGGTTATGAGTTATGCCGAATTATTCGTAATAATTCAATGTTTAAGGAAATTCCCATTATTTTCGTGACTGGTAGTAAGGGAATTGTCGATAAGGTAAGAGCAAGAATGGTAGGAGCTTCTGGTTATTTAACTAAACCTTTTACTCGTGCTGAATTGTTAAAGATGATTTTTATGCACTTGGCATAAAAGTGACTGGGGATTGGGACTGGTGACTGGGTTATTAACTTCCCCTACCTCCCCTGTTCCCTGTTAAGAGTTCCCTGTTCCCTGACAACTAACTATTAAAGTAATTACCTGTGGCACAAGTTGTATTAGAAAACGTTTATAAAAGTTTCCCCCCCCGGAAGGGGGAAGGTGTGACTACACAGCAGTCATCACCAGAAAGAGAAGGTGCAGATAGTATTAATGTCTTACGGCGAATTAATTTAACCATCGCTGATGGTGAATTTATGGTATTGGTGGGACCTTCTGGTTGCGGTAAAAGTACCTTGCTGCGATTAATAGCAGGGTTAGAGGTGATGACTGGGGGTAATATCTGGGTGGGCGATAGCGGTAGTGCGCCCGCAGGGCTGCGCTTGATTAATGACCTACCCCCCAAAGAACGAGATATCGCCATGGTGTTTCAAAATTACGCCCTCTATCCCCACATGAGTGTTTATGAAAACATCGCCTTTGGGTTACGTCGTCGGTTTGGAAATGGGGAAACAATCTCTCCACCCCCCTATCTCCGCAAGTGGGGAGAAAATTTCCTCGTGGGGGTGACTAAAAAACTACCCAAAGGACTACGTTATTTTTCTGAACAAGAAAGGGCTATAGATCAACGGGTGCGGAATGTTGCCCAGTTGTTACAAATAGAAACTTTATTGCATCGCTTACCTAAACAGTTATCTGGAGGACAAAGACAGCGGGTAGCATTAGGAAGAGCGATCGCCCGCAATCCCCAAGTATTTTTAATGGATGAACCATTATCTAACTTAGATGCTAAATTACGGGCAGAAACCCGCGCCCAAATTGTTAAATTGCAGCGTCAGTTGGGGATAACCACTATTTACGTTACCCATGATCAAACGGAAGCTATGACAATGGGCGATCGCATTGCCATCATGTCTGCTGGACAAATCCAGCAAGTTGCCCCACCCTTAGAATTATATAATTATCCTGCTAACCGCTTTGTAGCCGAATTTATTGGTTCACCACCGATGAATTTTATCCCGGTGGAATTTCACGCACCTTTATTAATTACCCATTCTGACTTTCGCTTTACCCTCCCAGATGTGTGGGGAAAAGCGTTGCAAAAATACGATGGACAAACTGTAATTTTAGGTATCCGTCCAGAACACTTGAGTTTAAGTGTACCCGCGACCAAAAATTTACCAGTAAAAGTAGATTTGGTAGAAAATTTAGGAAATGACAGTTTTCTAGCTGTAAGAATATCTGACCCTGAAGCAAATACAGATGGTCAAGCCTTACAAGTCCGAATTCCCCCAGATAGATTCATCAGTTTGGGTGAGCAACTTTGGTTATCACTAGTTCCTGAGAAACTCCACTTTTTTGACCCAGAAACCGAGTTGGCCATATTTCCCAAAGGTCATCGATGATTTGGGGAAGATGTGATTGGTAATGTTTTTTTGCATTGAATCCAATCACCACAGATAACTAACATTGTTGTCGGCTATGCCGACTTCTTCTCCCTATGGCTACCACGTACCTCTACTTTTTGCTTACCCCCTACTTCCAGATAAGCTAAATCTTTAATTTTGCTCAGACAACTAGTTGCTAAATTACCATCAGACCTTTTCTCTGTTGCTGATTTAGCAATTTTCAAATTTTCATTCGGTTGTGGGTTTGACCTACTGTTGCGAGAGTTTTCTTTGAGTAATCGGTTATAAGTACGGTAAGGAATGTAATGCAGAGGATTGTAACCCACAAACCGCAGCATTAAAACACAAGCCCAAGAATACTTACCAGCTAGGATTGCTTCTATTACTTGGTCAAACTGTTCAGGATTGATTTTTTTATCAGGTTGGCCACTATTGCCAGAAATGTCTTGATTCATGGTGAGTTTTAGTTTTATTTCAATGAAGTAAACTAGTCGAGTTTCGGCGAGTGTTATTGTGTCAAGTGCTATTTACAAACTGCAATACTAGTCCCCCACGCCAAAGGTTCCGGGTTTATAACAGGAAGAAACTTTATGTTTTTTCCAATGCGTACCTTCACCCAGGAATTTTGGTTTGGTTGATTACTAGTTTTGAGACAGCTGATGAATTAATTACAGGAATATATTGATAATGGATTAATGGCGAATGTTGAAAAAATAGATACACTTCTCAACAGGCACATCCAGAAATTTCTCAACTTCTCAGCGGTTCCCGTAACCAAGAGCAAAAAAACTTATTTCTAAAACTGCTCTGTTGTGTTCCCTGCATCCAGATATTGTGGAGCCAAGTTTTAGTTTTCGCAATTTTGACTGCTAACTGGGTCGTTTTCCGTATGTTTGGGAGAAACTTCAATAAATTAACTTTCAAAACTAAGGCTCTTAGGGCTGCTTGTTCTGCTCTAGCTTTAATCTTCCCCATAATCCTAGTCATCAAAGCTGTGATTTGCTTTCCTGGGGTGTAACTGACTTGTACAATCTTTCCTGTACACACCCAAATCACAACTCTTGGCAAAAAATCTAACTTGTTCTCCCAAACTACATACAGAAGGGCTGAAAGTGCCTTATTCTCGCAGGATGTTGACTTGTTGCTTTTATTTTTAATTACTATGTCACTACTTTTCGGTAGGACTGATAAAGTTACCGTTGGTGAAAGTACGAGACTTTCCTGAATGAATACCTGACGAGGATACAAATCAGAGAGTTTTCTCCCTAAATTACCCCGTTGGCTGAGTGTTTCGACTGCAATTGACCTGATGATTTGTTTCATGACCTGACCTGTGATTGAAAACCTGACTGTTTTTAATCAAGTCTGTGTGCTGCTTTGCTGTATTGACCCTGTTGTGCAGTTTTGTACCCTAGTGGCTTTGGTTGCTGGTAAAAGCAACCGCCATTAGTTACTTCTCGTCTGTGACTTTTGCTGACTAGTGAATGAAAGGTAAAAATTTACCATCTTTCTGTAATCTAGCGGGTTTAGTAGATGCAGTTGTGACCTTTAAAAATTTCACAAGCTTTAATTCAATAGATGTTCCCTGGCTATTATTGTATAACTTGCCGCCGAAAATTAGTAAGCCTTTTCAGTGAAGTCTCATAATTTTCAATTCGGACGAGAAGATGATTCATATTGGCTTCTCAAAAGCTACATTCGTATTTATACTATTTTTTTTCGCTAATGTCATCTGCCACTTTGGCAGTCTTATAAGTTAAATTTACTGAATATCTCAGAATGTTCATTTAGGCATTGTGCAACTTTGATTTTTGTCCCAAATTTGTCAATAAAATGAGGGGTAACACCCCCCATTTAATGTAATAAAAAAAATTGATTGTGTTTAATTTTCTGTTAAAACTTACCATTAAATTAATTCAAAAAACCTTATGTATAGACCATTGTAGAGACTTTTGTAAAAGCCCAATCCGCTATTTTTAGGAAAATTAGCTCTCCGAGTTTAGTGATTATATATTGTTATATGTTTTTCTTGGAGGTCTTATGGGAAAATCATTCTAGCTACACCTGTTCTCAATAGAGGCTAGTGAATACAGAGTAATAATTGTATAGTAACCAAGTCAGATAATCCAGATATTAAGTTATTGCTTATACTGTTTTATGATATACTATATTTAGCATCCCTACCACACAAAGTTATACATAAAAAAACACCCTTAAGCGGGTGTATTATCCAAAAAATTAATAGGTTAAACCTACACATAATCATACAATTAAAACGCTAAACCTAAATTAAGCGTTAAAAGAGAATTTTGAATTTATTTAAAGATATTTTTTAGTTTTTATGAAGCAAATTAACTAAGATGATGGGGATGACAATTGTGTTCTCAATTTTCTTAAGTACAAATGTAAAGCGTTAATTGTGTTTAGTTTCTGTTTAGTACGGTATTAAAACTTTATACTTCGGTTTTAAGTCACTATCTAGTCGGCATGGCACAAAGTGGATCACCAATCAGGTTAGTTAGTCTGGTAAGCTGATAAACCCTCAAAAAACATAACTATGGCGGTCTTTCCTAACCAACGCAGTGGCTCCCCCACAAGAGTTTTAGTCCTGATATGCAAGTTCAATGTCCAATAGCTTGATATGTCAGGTTTGAGGTTTAAGCGGTAATTAACATCGTCTTTGACTTGCCAATCAGAAGCCAAGGAGTTACAATATAAATCCCTATCACCCAAACTCATTTCTACTAGTAAAGGGCGAGATGGCTTGTGAACCTGACACGATCAATCAAGATTGCTGCTGCTTTCGGTGTCTCTACATAGACCTAGATTTTCTTTCCCCGTGGCTTTTTGGAAGTCAAAGTTTAGAAAACCCAATTAACAGAAAAACATCATTGCGACTGACACTAGACCATCTGTGATACTGTGCTTGTCAGATGGTGTCCTACGGGTAAGGGTAATTTTCCTGCTTGTGTGCCTAATATTCATTTTTTTAGTTTTCCTTTAGATACCTGGTTATGTATGTTGAAAAACTGTTACTATGAGTTCAGTGTATAACTTGACACTTGTAAGCTGACTGTGTTTGTACAAAAAAGTTTATAATCATAGGTTTTTTTCATGGAGTAAGTGTTTAGAGCATATTTTTAAACATGGGTATCGAGGTTTAAATATTTTAACTCTTACCATTACTTATTTTTTCTAAGGATTCCGGAAATAACCGGAAAATAAAATCACATTTATTCAGATACATTTTTTTAACTTTGACACTCCCCTGGCTTTAGCAGAGGGGATTCTACATTCAACGTCAAAACTTGCTCAACAGTCGGACGCACCTTCAAGGGTTTTCGGCATTTTCCTGATAAAAGATTTTTTTTTACGGGCAAATCTTAAGTAATTCTGTAATTTTTAATCAAAATTCTGAATACGTGTTTGAGCGAAATGTTACAAAGCTTGTATTGGGGGATGGGGAAATGGGGAAATGGGGAGAAAATTCTTTACTAACTCCCTATTCCCCGTTCTCTATTCCCTATCACCTATTATACGTTCTTAAAAACACAAATAAATAGCCCAAATAGCCATTGCACGGAGATATGTACTAGCACGAAAAGTAGCAGCAGCAGTAATAGCTTCTGGGGTGCGGAACTGTAAACCATTGTCGTAAATTTGCTTCACTACTGCTTGTGTTAAGCGCATACCTTCATCCTTCATACCCATCTGTAGCAGAAAAGCAGCTAAACCAAAGTTAATACCAGTCCACACTTCTTGAGGATGGGTAGAATTAGGGTTTTCTGGGAAACCGTCGGGAAGGACACCGTTAGCAGCACCAAATTTCCCATCTTGGAATTTGAGGAAACAGGCATCATATATAGTTGTTAAAGCAGAAAGAGCGCGATCGCTCGGTACAATATCTGGTAAATTGAGTAATCGAGCGTAGAATTGCCCACATAATTGGTCAGCCATGACTACATCAGAACCACTTTCGCTATCTAAGCGGTAATATTTACCATTCCACAGCTTTTCTTGATAGATGGGTTTAGCTTGCTGTAACCAAGTTTGATAAATTAATCTCCGTTTCTCTGCGTCCTCTGCGCCTCTGCGGTTCGTTAAAATATCACAAATAGCAATGGCCGCTTCCAAAGCTGCTAACCACAAACCACCACAATAAGCACTAACACCATTTAACCGCCAATCATCAAAAGTTTGGTCAGGTGCGCCAGAATTTTCTGGTATACCATCTCCATCAATATCAAATTTTTTCACATAGTCGAGAGTTTGGACAATTGCATCCCAACATTCTGCGAGAAATTCAATATCATTTGCACCGGTAAACAGAAAATCGCGATATACTTGCAAGACAAAATCACAACCTAAATCTTTCCAAAGATTGCAATCTTGATAAGCAGTATAATTAGTTTTCTCCCAAACGTGTTCATTGGGTGCGCCTAAGTCGTGGGGTGTAGCACCTGCTACCTTACGAATAGCTTGGGGACTTTCGGCGTTGATGGTGAGATAATAACCGATAATTCTAGTTCTATCATCACTTTGGGGAATTGCCCTAGCAAATGCGCGAATAACGGCTTTTTCTAGTTCTGGGTATAACATTAATAACCCGAAAGAGCCGTATAACCGCACGTCTAAACTTTCATACCAGCGGTAATCTAAACATTCTAACACTGCGAATTGGCCGAAGGGGTCTTTTTCGGTGGCTGCACTCCAGAGAGTTCCCCCACTGGTTAAGTCGTAGAGTTCGTTAAATAGGGACATTTTCAACCAGTCGGGTAAGTCAGAACGGTTGAGGATGGGTTCTTGCCAGTTTTGGATGTGCGATCGCCAATTGTGATATTCTTTCAGTGCAGTAGTAGCAATTTGCCAAGCATTATCACCACTACAACCAAAGAAGTCTGTATATCTGCGATAGTAATTTACTCCCTCTGCAAATTCTGTTACTGGAAAATCCCAACTTAACACAAAAGGAACTTCTAAAGTTTCTCCTGGTTGTAAAGTGAAACGAACTGCAACAGCAGCACCTAAACGAGTATTTTCATCTGCGGGAGTTTCATCACGATAATTAAATAAAGAACCATTTGTACTGAAACTTTGCCAAATTTCTGCACCATGACCCACAGCATTAAAACGGGAATGATAAAATAATTCAACTTGAGGATTTTTTGCAGTCGCAATACACCAAGTTCCGTCACCTTCTTGGGGATTTTCGTTATTAGTAACGCGACCTAAAACACAACCTAAATATTTATCATCTTCCGCTAACCAATTATAGTTATTTTTGCTTTCTCCCCAACGTGGTTGATATTCATAAACGGGACTGCCATCATCTCTAATTTTGACTTCGGGAGATTTTGCCGCATTGGTAAACCAACCAGTCATATTTTCCCAAGTTAGCATGATGCTAACAGTAATTGGTTGGTTGGTTGGGTTGTGTGCATTCCACAAGAAAACCGCTACAGGATAACTGGTTTCTTGATAATTATTAGCCCAGATGGGTGAAAATTGTTCACAAATTAAGTTAACTGGAAAAACATTTTCATACACAAACCAACTGCGGGGATAAAGTGCATGATAAGTTCCTGACTTCACCCATAAACCATCTGGGTCAATACAAAAGGGAGTCGGTGGATACCATTCCCAAGATTGTAATGTAGCATCTTCTGGAGGTTGGGTAGATAAAGCATAAGCTTGACCAGATGCAAAGATACTAAATTGACAAGCGGGGACATTTTTAAAGATATGTTCACCCCCGTCAATGTGCCATAAATTGAAATCTCCGCGAGAGGAACGGCCGATACAACCTGCACCAAAACCACCTAATGGCATTCCGTGAAATGGTCCATCGTCGAGGTTGCTGGGATAGCGGACGGTGTAGGGTTTTTCCCATCCTAAACCGATGGGACGTTTCCAGGTATAGGGGGGTATTTGGGAGTGGTTTTTCATGGTTTTGGGGATGAATATTTGATGTTAATGCAGGGTAGCTGTTTATGTGGTTTTTTTCAAGTAGTTATGAGGTGTTTTTTTCTCACGCAGAGACGCAGAGGCGCAGAGAGGAAGAGAGGTTTTTGTTTCGCGCAAAGGCGCTAAGGGGCAAAGGCGCAAAGGTTGATTTAATATGTGATAAGATGAATGTGATTACAAGAGATAAAATAAGTCTATGATTACTCAAGTGATGATTCAACCCTCATCCTGGGTAGAGTCGGGAATTGAAATCAAAAAAGTTATAGATTTGAATTTATTTAAGTTTAGCTCAGAGTTACAGTCTCGTTTGGAAGAACTTTCTGAGAGAAAGAAGGCAGAAATGCTAAATTCAAGTGAAGAGGCTGAGTTAGCAGAAATATTAGAACTAGATCGGATTTTTACTTTATTGAATGCGAAAATAATTAGGGATTTTAGTCAGTTTTAACTGACTTGGGCTATTAGACTGGGAATTTATTCCCAGGCGGGTTAGTTGGCTAATAGAAGAATGGTAAAAGATATCAATTTATAAATTTTATAAGTTAGTTCAAGATTGATATGCCTTTGTCTTTATCATGCACAATGTAAATGCTTTTCATTTCTTGGATGAGAATATCTTTAATTTTATCATAATCCAAATTATCATCTAGTTAAAATTTCTTTTGACATAAAAATAGTAGTTCATCTAATTGAAATTCTCGCTTTGCAAAACATTGAGTTAACAAGCGTAAAATTTGACCCTCTTCCTGATCATGAAAGGGAACAACGCCGTCTTTTTTATCTACATCCTTATAACTCCATTTATTCAGAATTTTAACTTCATTACAGCACCATTTTGTAATGCGAGAAATCGCTGCTGGAGGAATTATACCAAGATAACAACAGTTTCCCATTTTTTGAAGGCTATCTTTCAAATAATCCTGGTAGGATTCCAAATTTTCTTTAAAATATTTTGTGCGTTCTTCTGGAGTTTCTCCTATTTGACAAGGCAGGTTTGACAGTGCTAAAAAGTCTTCATCAGGGTAGAGCTTATCTTTTTCTAAAGAATTAATATCTATTTCAATTAAAGCCACTGTCGAGTTTACTGTAGTCAATTTGTTGGAGGTTTGCTTCGAGTTGAAGGAATACAAACGATTATAGTATTGTGCAAATGCATAATATGGTGAATAAGCATCACTTAAATAAACAGCATCCTTTCTTGATGCAAAATTATTTGACTCAGATGTAGACCAATTACCATTTTCAGAGCCTCTGGGTAACAATCCTTGACTTAAAATACGGGGAACATTTTCAAAACTTGTACCGTGGTAAAGAAACATTAGTCTACTCCTGGAAAAATTAATTCACTATTTTACAATATCAAGATAATCTTACAAATTTTGGGAAAATTTGATGTACTAACCAACCTAAAAATAAGCCTAACCAAGATGTACAAAGCATGATCAGAAATTGATGCAATTTGCTGAAATATTTTTTTAATTGTTTATTTGCAAAAGAATAAGCAAAAAATACGAGTAAATGCAAAACAGAAAACCCAATATAGCCAACAACAGCTACCCAACCATATTTTGATACTACCTCGATACATGATAATAATATAAATCCAGCGAAAGCTAAAAATAAAGCCGGAGATCCATCCCAAGGTAAAGCGAAAGAAAAAGCCACAAGAAAAATTACAGCATCAGTACCCAAAGCTGTAACCACCGATGAATTCATAGCTGGAGGCATGGTAGAAGTAAGAATCCAAACTGAGGAGATTGCTGATAAAAACCCCATTATTACATAATATAAACTCATAACTACTAACCAAACCCAAGGAATATTCTTACTATTTACCTTAACATTAGGAGAATTATTAACACCTACAATAACAGGAACAGTTTTCTCAGTCCTAATAGTTTGATGTTCTATTTTCTGACTAACCTGATAAACCTGATTACTAAAATCAGGTAATAACCTTAACCATTCTCTCATAGATTGCGGACGATTTTCCGCTTCTAAACTCATACCTTTCAGAATTGCCAGATTCAACCCATCACTGATACCAACAACATATTTATTAGGAGAAATTAACGGTTTATTATATAATTTTCTATCTAGCGAACTTTCAGGACGTTTACCTGTAACTGCATAATATAAAGAAGCAGCAAGAGTATAAACATCTATCGTTACTTGTCTATTACCTCCCATTTGTTCATAGGGTGCAAAAGCAATATTAGCAGGATGATGAGAAGTAAAATATCCATCTTGGGGCATTATTTCCCCTGCAATTCCAAAATCAATTAAAACAGCTTTACCATTTTTTTGTACCATAATATTACCAGGGTGTGCATCCCGATGTACTAAACCCTGTTGATGGACAAAAATTAAAGCCTCTCCAATTTGTTTAATATATCCTACTGCTTCTAATTCTCGTAATGATCCCTTTTTTTTGACTATATTAAATAAACTTTCACCAGGCAAAAAATCCATGACTAAATAGTATGTTTCACTTTCTTGAAACAATTCAGTTACACGGACAATATTCGGGTGTGGTTGTTGAGAAAGTTTTGCTAATTTGCGTCCTTCTTGAATAAATCTTTTTACATAATTGGGATATTCAGAATCATTTTTTAGGCTTTCATTCGGCGTTTTTATAACTACCCACTGCTTTAAAAGTGTATGTTGTGCTTGATACGTAATTCCAAAACCACCTTCTCCCAGGACTTTTTCTATAACGTATCTCCCACCCTGTAGTTTATACCCCTGCTGCCAAACCATCGGTTACAGATGCCTAAAATATAGTTATGTTCATTTTGGCACAATCAGAGATGATTTGGGTAGTGTGGTGATGTTATTTTAATATCATGAGGCAGAGCCTCTATATGGCATTCCCAGTCTGAGACTGGGAACGAGGAGAAATTAATAAAAGAAGTCGGGGATCTGAATTTTAATCTAAATCAGGTTCAACACCTAGCGCACGCAGTTGGGCAATTAATTTTTCTGTTTTCTGTCTTTCTTGTTCTGCACGCTGTTTTTCCTGTTCTGCACGTTGTCTTTCTTGTTCCGCTTTTTCTCTTTCTTGTTCTGTGGGAGTTAACACCCAATTACCATTTTGATCGTACCATCGTAACCAGGGCATTTGCACATTTTTATAACTCCCTTCCCAAATTCCTAAACCTAATTCTAACCCAGGAATCCAAAAACGAGAATTAGCATCTGAAGGTGTAGATCGCAAAGTTTCAATATAGCGATCGCCTGTTAATTCAAACATCCTAAATTCTGATTTATAACGATCAAATATGGCATAATAAGGTATCCTTAAAATCTTTTCGTAAACTTCCCATTTACCAGGAGGTTTTTCCACATCTCGCAATATTTGACCTAAATCTTCTTTTTCTGTTCCTGGTGACAGTAACTCTACCACAATATAAGGATTAACAGATTCTTGCCAAACTACATAACTTAACCGCAAATCTCTTTTTTCATACAAATAAGGAACACCCACAACCGCAAACCAATCTGGGCGTTTATACCACAATGGATGACGAGAATCAAAATACAGATTTATGTCACTTCCTGTAAATATTTCCTCTTGTTTATAGTTAGGAGGAAGAAATGTATCTGCTAATAATTGTGGTTGTAATAAATGAAATTGATCCGGCAAACCTTTCTCCTCTGGATCTTCGCTAGGCAGATCGTACATTGTGGGTAATGTTTCTTTAGCCGCTAAGGGCGGATCTGTTTGATACATTTTTTCAACATCCTTAATATCAAACTTCTGCAATTTAATTATACTATATTGACTTACAATTTATTTTCTCTTTCTTAATCCTGTAAATCCTCAAATCCTGGATATCCTGATATGGCTACGCCACGCTACGCTATCAGACATTTATTTAATATTTTCTACTTGTGTTTTTAACCAACTCCGAAAACTCCGAATCATTGCCACTTCACCTATTTCTAAACTTGAGGCTAAAAACCGAGGAATTTCTGTATTTAAAGGTAAATTTGCAAAGGTTGGTGAACCATTACAAGGAATATATTTACCATCTGATAAACTATAAATTTGCATCACAGGTTCATCATAACGCCAAACTTCAGGAACACCTAAAGCTAAATAAATTGGTAACTTATCAATAGAAGAACTAGCATAATCAACTTCTATTACTAAATCAGGTGGGGGATCTTGAGTTAAATCTAAACTTCTTTTATTTCTCATAATTAGTTCATTTTGAATATAGAAACTAGAATCAGGTTCTACACCTCTAGCTAAATCTTCTCTTTTACAAGTTAATGAACCAGTGCTTTTAACGTTGAGATTTAACTCTTCAACTAACGTATCAATTAGCTTTTCTAGCAAGCGTTTATTATGTTCATGGGGCATTAATGGAGTCATAATTTCTAAGATTCCCTGATTATAAGTAAATCTGTTATTACGAGTATCACCTGTTTCTGATAAAATCCTTTCAAAAGTATTCCAAGAAATATTATGGAGGATGACGCTATTGGTGTGAGTGTCGCTGTGAGTAAGTGCTAGAGTTACCATAGAAATTCACCTCGCGTTTTCAATTCTCTTATTATATCACTTTAGGCAATAGGGAAGAGGAAATAGTAAATAATAAATCCCCGACTTATTGACAAAATCGGGGATATAAATATGCTCAAATTCTGAAATATCAACTATTAAGAAATATCTTGCAGTTGGGCAGTACGAACTGAAAGCACCTGAGTTTGATTTCCTCTTTGTACTTTCACCTGCAACATTTCACCCAAACGACTATCTTCCACAACTCCTTGCAATTGTTCAGCGGAAGTAATTGGTTTATTATCAATTTGTACAATTACATCACCGCGTCGAATACCAGCTTTCGCAGCAGGAGAGTTGGGTACAACTCGCATCACTAAAACACCATTAACTTCTGGTATTTGAATTGCAGAATTAGGATCAGAATTGTTTTGTCTGGCTAATTGGGGTGTTAATGTCACCATTTGTACACCTAAATAGGGGTGAACAACTTTACCATCACGTTGCAGTTGAGCAGCGATCGCTTTTGCTTTATCTATAGGAATCGCAAACCCAATCCCCATCGCATCTGCACGAATAGCAGTATTAATGCCAATTACCTCACCTTGACCATTTAACAACGGCCCACCAGAGTTACCGGGGTTAATAGCAGCGTCAGTTTGAATGAAATCTAAACGTTTATCACTAATTCCCACCTGGGCGCTAGAACGTTTTAAAGTGCTGACAATACCCAAAGTGACAGTATTATCAAATCCTAACGGATTACCAACAGCGATCGCCCAATCTCCCACCTGCACATTACTGGAAGAACCCAAAGGTGCAACAGGTAAATCGCTACCAGCATTAATCTTGACTACCGCTAAATCCGTAACTTCATCAATGCCTTTAACTTTACCTTCAAAGGTGCGACCATCCTTAAGCCGGACAGTTACCTTATCAGCTTGATCAACAACATGAGCATTAGTGAGAATTATGCCACTTTTATCCAGAATAAAACCAGAACCTAGACCGCGTAATTGTTCAGTCGGCGACTGTTGGGGGAAACTCTCACCAAAAAACCGCCGTAAAAACGGGTCTTCCATAATCGGATCAACAGGACGAGTAATAGTTTTTTCTGTATCAATCCTGACCACAGCAGATCCGACACGATTCACCGCTGCTGTCACAAAGCTACTGCTACCAATAGCACCAACAGCAGTAGATGGCCTTTGAGTAACCACTGGATCGGGTGCAGGTTCTGCTTGTGAAGGTAAAACCTGCAAACAAGAAACCGTTAGCACCACTCCTAGAAAAATCGCTAAAACATGGGTACTGAGTTGGCGTATAGACCGGGGTACTTGGGAAATTCGCATAATCACAACCTAATCTAGAAGCCTAATTTTGGCAATTTCGTCACAAATGTAGCTAAACTTAATGTTAATAGCTTGGATAAAAATCCTTGCATATTGAAGTTTTTATCTTACTTACCCATCTAATTCGGGATACAGAGCAAGTTCTATCATCAAGTTAATGGAACATTGATTAACCAGGCTATTATGGAAATTAGCCCTTACTCAGTTCGGTTATTCCACCAATCTCAAATCCTTCTAGGCTAGGATTTAATTATACCAAACCCTAAATGACCCATGAATGGATCAAACCGATTAGCTGAAGAATCCTTGGCTTCATCTCAGCAAGCAGAACACACACACCATCATCATCTTGACCACGAACATACAGATCATACTCCAGGGGCAGTCAAGTCAGTCCATCCTCACGTCCATAGTGAAGAGTCCATGCGGCGAATTGTCAACCGACTATCTCGTATAGAAGGACACATTCGGGGAGTGAAAACAATGGTGCAACAAAACACCCCTTGTCCTGATGTTTTACTACAAATTGCGGCTGTGAGAGGCGCATTAGACAAGGTAGCACGGATTGTTTTGGATGAACATTTAACCGAGTGTATTGCTAGAGCTTCAGAAAATGGCAATATCGACGTAGAAATTGAACAACTCAAAGCCGCTTTAGATCGGTTTTTGCCGTAGGTTGATAGTAGTCAGCTTATTCTAAAAGCTCTTCTGTCTTCATATCCCCTAAAATCTGCTCCCTGGGAATGCGACGGATACGGTCCATTTGATTTAAAGCATACTTTGCGGTTTCCTGCACTTCTGGATCGGGATCTTCCAGTGCATGAAACACAATTTTGCTCATTTGCCCCATCGTGTCATAAATGCGAACTAAATCACGGATAGCATTTTTCCGTACTTGGGGATTTTCATCTTGCATGGATATTGCTAAAGCACGGTTCATCGGTTTGAGCGTGCAAGTACCAATTTCTGCCAAGGCTGATAAAATTAAACCTTGTTGTTGAGAATCTGCATCAATCATCAAGTCTACCAGTGGCTGAACAGCACGTGAATCTCCTTGCTGACCCAAATTCCAGATAGCCTTGCGTCGCTTATTACTATCATGACACCGTAAGTCTTTGATCAATTCGTCAAATAAGTTGAGCTTAGGAATAAGCGTACCTGTTTCTATTGGTACTAATTCTGTAGAAATTGGTAAAGTTGCTGTTTGTGCTGGGTTTAAGAAAAATTTAGGATGATGATCAGGAGATGGTTTGAGAAGTTTCTGATCTTCTGATCCTGCTAACTGTGGAACTTTACCAAACTTTTTGATTAAGTAAACAACTGCACCAATAGTTCCTAAAAGCCCCAAACCTAGTAATGACCACCAGATAAAATCTCGTTGGCTAGGTTGAGACTTGGTGTTAATTTGGGGAGTGGGAGCAGGAGAAGCAGGAGAAGTTGTACATTGAGTTTGGACTGATACTGCTTTGGTCAGAATTGTTTGAGTAGTTATATCAGCAATACCATCAGTTCTTTTCAATCCCTGTGCTTTTTGAAACTTAGATAAGGCAGCTTGTGTACTGATGCCATACAGTCCATCGATCAAGTCCTTGTAGTATCCTAACGCCTTCAGTTGTATTTGTAATACCTGCACCTCCGAACCTCTCATCCCTGGAATAAGAATAGCTTGTTGATTAGGTGCTGGGTTAGGTGTGGCTGAAATCACAAGATTTGGGAATAAACCCAAGGATAAACAAGAGGCAAATATGAGAATGCAATGGGTAATTGGTGATTGGTGATTGGTAATTGGTAATTGATACTTGGTAATGAGTAATTGCTTGTTATCCCTCATCTTCCTCATCTCCGACTGAATTGATTAGGGTGATTGTGTTCTACTTTTTGGTGACAGATGCTTCTAAAATTGGTTGCTGCTCTTGAGTGTTTTCACCGATGGTAACTTTGTGATTTTGCCCTGAGAGGGTTTCGCGCTGGTTGATTAAATAAATACTAATTAAAGTTAGGATAACTCCTCCCCATTGAATTGGGGTGAGGACTTCTGAAAGAAAAATATGACCAAATATCAATGCAAAAACTGGTGTGAGAAAAGTGAGAGAACTTAAACTAGTCAGATTACCACTAGAGGCAAAGTAGAAAAATAAACCGTAAGCGATCGCACTTCCAAATATAGTTGCATAACTTAAAGCTAACCAGTCGGATAAGACAAGATTTTGCCACTGTTCCACTTCCACAACCGAAGAAATTCCCCACAAAGGCAACCCGCCTAAAATTATATGCCATCCTGTAGCTGTCACTGGATCAGCATACCTGCACACAAACCGAATGAGTACAGTTCCTACAGCCATTGATAAAGCTGCTAGTAACATCAACCATTCACCACTAGCAAACAATTGTTGCCAATTATCGACTGTAATTTTTACCCCTGAGTCGAGAAGATGAAAAATCCACTCTTCTGGTAAGCCAATTAAACTAATACCAGCAACTCCCAATCCTAACCCCAACCATCCCCAAAGGCCAATATGTTCTTGAAATAACCACAGGGACAGCAAAGCCACTGCTAAAGGTTGAGAGTCAATCATTACAGAACCTAACCCCGCACTGGTTCTCACCAACCCTTCTGCCAAAAAGCCTTGAAACAGCGTACCATCCACAAGGGCAAATATTATAATCCACAGCCATGCTAACCATCCTTTGGGTTGGGGTCTACCCATAAATGCAGCAGCGATGAGAATTAAAATCCCTGCCGGTAGCAAACGCACTGCTGCCATAAATAAAGGTGTTGTATGAGGTATTACCCCTTTCATAGCTACCATTGCTGTACCCCAGAGGAAAAAGGGGGCAATTAACAATAGGGTAGCTAGGGTAGATTTAGATCCTCGGAGTTGCAGTTGCATGAGTTAGCTGTGGTCTTTGGTAGATGGGTGGAAATATTACTTTACCTAATTTTACAGAAACATTTACTTTTGTGTTCGTGTAGCATCTCGGAAAGCAGGAATAAATACTTATTTGTATTTAATTTGACATTTATAGCAGTTCCCATGCTCGTGAGGTACAAAGTTTTTTAGTTTTAGGGAACAGGGAACAGGGAATAAATTGGTATGTACTTCATGAGACTGGGAAACGCTATATTATGAATTGCTACAGTATTTCAATGCTTGCAAAAGTTCAGTGCTAATGGGTGATGTGGCTAGAATTGGATGCTTAATACCTCCCCAAATACTTCCAGTGCGGATGCGATGGGAAACTAACACTTCAGGAATTTGACGGGAAATTAAAACCTGTGGTGGGGCAAGTTGAGCAAGCGATCGCGCTATTTTATAATGATAAGATGCTGATAAAAACCGATCTAGTTTTTGAGCGATTATTTCTGGCGTTTCTGTGGCCGAATCTAGCAATAGAATATAGTGAGGGGGATCGGCAACGGGAACTAAGCTTTTAAAATTTGTTCCTTGTAAGTTCAACTGATTTAAAGCATTATTTACAAAGGTTTCTTGTAATTTTTCCCCCACTAAATCGCTAATATTTTGATGTCGTCCGATAAATTCTAAACAGGGTGTGTTGCGATAATAATGAGTTACTCGGATGCGATCGCCTATTCGATAACGATATAAACCACCCTTTTGAGATAAAATTATATTGTATTCTTTGCCAATGTTAAGTTGATGTAAATAATATAAATTGCCATTATCATCTTCAAACTCAAAAAATACTTCATCCAAAACAGGAACATATCCCCCAGCTTCAATTAAAGGAATTGTCATTGGTGCTTCAGTTGCTAAAAGTCCTTTACCTTGAACTAATACACCAGGGAATTTTGATTTTAATCCCTGCGCTTGATCTGCTGCGTTGGCACTATCCCAACAAGATATGAGTTTTAACCTTTCCCACATTTGCGCCCAATTAATCTTATTTTCATCCAGTAATTTTAGGCGCTTATGGGAGATTTGGTTATGTAATTCTGCTTTTAATAAATTTCGATTTTCTTGGATATATTGTAAATGTATTTGTAAAAAGCTAGGACTCCAAATAGAAATAATTTCCAGGTTCTCAGTTTGTAGTAATGCTAAAGCTAACTGATGTTTAAAAGAGTTGGCATCATGTAAGCTTTTCAGTTTATTAGGCATCACCAACCAAGGACGTAAAAACCAACTTAACCAACCATCTAAATAATCTAAATCATCTTGTAAAGTTTGGTGATCAGCTATATTTAATTGTGGTGAAATACAAGCGTAAAGTTTTCCTGTACTAAATTTTGGACCATTTGCAGTCAAATCATGCGCCCAAACGCAAAACATCTGATTAAATGATTTTCGTAAAGATTGAGTATAGGGAATAAATTTCACCGCACCACTACTACCGGAGGTTTTTTCATAAAATAAAATCGGTTCTGGTGTGAGAGAAATCTGTTTATTTTGATTTTGTAAATAAGATGCAATGTCATCATAATTTACAATGGGTAGACGCTGCCAATCATCTAGAGAATTTATTTTTAAATTTTTACCATATTCACTATTAATCAGAAGATGGTAAATTTCTTGTTTTACAGAGTTTTGGGTTAATTCTGGTTGTGATAATGATTTATAAAATCTGTTAGCTGTGGGGGCAAGTATTTTGCCAAATAGTTGAATTAGGGGACGCATTATTGCACCTTTTGATTAGGATAAAGATTAGTAGCAGATGAAATAAATGTACCATCGCTAATAACTACACCGGGAGCAAGATGAGATCCAGCACCAACAAAAACATTATTGCCAATCTTGACTTTTTTGACATACAACATTAAGTCTTGTTTGCGGGGTTTGATGACATGAGAATAAATCCCGACACGATGACCAATAACCACGCGATCGCCAATTTCTAATAAACCGCGATCGGCAATTTCTAAACCAGGTGTCCAATAAACATTTTTCCCCACTTTAGCACCCCACAATTTTAACCAAAAAGAGAACATTCCCGGAATCAATCTTAATACGGCTTCTAAAACTGGAATCGCAATATAAATTACCTGAATTTGATGACTACCCCACCAATGACTATATTCTTTACCTTGTAAATAACTAATACCTTCCTTGATAGGATAAACCCATTCATGTAAGCGGTAAACTAGCACTGGTAAACCGTAAATGCAGAAGAAAATAGCTAAGATGCTCAAAAGATTATGTGAATAAATAAAGTATACTATTGCTGAACCAGTTAGCAATAATATTAAAGTCGGAAAAAATGCAAGAATTGTACTTAAAACTGTCATGGAAATGGAAATAAAAGTTTTTGAATTAAATTTAATGATGTAGGAGTTCCCATTATAGCTGGTAATTCTTGACTTTGATAATAAGTTCTATGTAATTTATCCCAAATTTTCAGATTAGCACCATAGTTACAATTATTAGTCTCTTTAGAATGATGCCAATTATGATCCTGTGGGAAGATTAGCCAGGGAGATAGAAATTGATAAAACGAGCTATTAGTAGGAATCATCAAGCGGCTATGTCTCCATAAATCTAAAGCAGATGTTAAACTAATTCCTAATAAATAACCTGTGGGAGCAGTTAACAGATACAAAAATAATGGATGTATCCATAAATAGATAATGAACACACTAGTCCAAATGGTGTTGCGAGAAGTTCCTAAAACATCCATTTGGGTAACAGTATGATGGACTTGATGAAGTTGCCAAAATATTTTAGTATGTAATAAGCGATGATTCCAATAATATAAATAGTCAATGACAACAAAACTGAGAATAAAAGACGGAATTAGTGATATTTTTAAATATCCTTGATAGTTGTGTAGGACATGGTGGTACAGCCCATAAACCAAGGTAGCTTGTAGTAAGGGAATGAAAATTCCTTGAATTGTCAATCCTATACTATCTAGTAGCCAATCTTCTCGATTTTTACATTTAAGTTGATTTCTAGTAAATTTATTGAAAATTGTCCAACCAAATAAACTAAAAAAACTAATAAAAATTAGAAATTGGGAAAAGTTTTTTATTTCCATTGCTAATTGCCTGGTTTTGAACACGAAGAAACAGATAATTTATTAAGGACGAATTATTCTTAAACCCAAAATGTGACTTTAACTGATTGATTGGGCAATAAACGCGGATCTTCTCCACGAGATATCGCTGATATAATTGACTCTACAAATATATGAATTGTGTCCGCAGGAGTATTATAAAACTGTGTTCCGTATTTAGCGATCGCTTCTCCCTGAATTCCTAAAATTTCTATGTCTTGACTAATAATATGTTGAGCAGTCCACCACACAAAGGGACGAGCTAATTTATTCCAAATACCATAGTTATAGGTGACATCAGTATAAACCAACGTTGAATTATCATTTTCCGGAATAGATTGACTGGTAATGAATAAATGACGATTTTTGCCCATTTGATATTCTACAGAAGTAATATTGGGCATAAAAAAGCGATCGCTATGTTTAATCTCTCCATCCTGCGAATTTAGAAACCGACTGTACCAACCTAAATTATTATTTTCATTGCCATATTCTACCAAAACCGAACCATGGCAACGTTCCACAGTCATCTCTAATTTTTGTTGACGCGAAGTACGAAAAACACCAGGATGAACAAAAGCCGTATGGGGAATATCAATAAAGTTTTCTGCACAATTAGTAACATTATTCGCAAAGCGATTAATTACCCTTACTGTTTCCCATCCCGGTTGTTTGTAATAAGGCATAGGAAAGGGTTGAAAATCAATTCTTGGGGTATCTGCTAACCGCACATATATATAACCATCTTGTTCTTTGGTAGGGTAAGATTCTGCACGACGTTGAGGGGAAGATTGGAAATCATTTCCTTCTGCGGGAACAGCAATGACATTACCACAACTGTCATATATCCAACCATGATAGGGACATTGTAAAGTACCATTGCAGACTTTACCTGGAGATAAACGACTATTACGATGTAAACAGCGATCGCGCAAAGCTACAGGTTTTCCATCTGCACCACGAAATATTGCTAACCATTCTCCTAAAACGGTTCTTGCTAATACCTGATTAGGTTTTAACTGTTCGCTAAGTGCGACAATGTACCAGAAATCTTCAAATTGCATGGTAAATAGGTTATGAAGTATACAGGGTTGCTGGAAAAAAATGTTAAAAAATTTGAAAATTCACAGTATAATTCTCTAGATAAAGGTTTTATGGTTAAAGTTTCACTCTAATCCTTTGAATCAAACATCCTCTAAATAATTATTAACTCTTATTCGGATCAGTATTTTGGGACTATAAAGCCAATTTGTTATGACAAATGAATTAAGATACTTCTTCAACTTATCAGCTAATAGAGGACTTAAAAGCACAAGGAAAAATAGAATTTTACTATAAGGATAATCCATACAATAACAGCCAAACACCTGCAATAAAATTAGCTGATTTAGCAGAGTAGTTTGAATTAAAGCTCGGAAAACCAACAGTTCTGAAAACTGACAAGTGCCATATTAGGTAGAGAGAAAGCTGAATGTCAATTTAATACAGCAAATCTCTAACTCGATCGAGACATCGAAGACTTTAAATAAAGCTCAATTTCCACTTTTAGAAAGTCACTAAACTGATCATGACTTTTAACAAAATCAGGCTCTTCCTGCCCTTCGCAATATGAATAAGTTGGTGGGTTATCACCTTCTGAAAGCCTGAAAAAGCTAAACTGATAACCCTGGTGCATAAAAAATACAAAAGCATCCTTTGGCAAAGCTTCAGGAAAATCATTTTCTAACAAAAGTTGTTTAGCCCATTCTTGAATTTGCGGTAAATGCTGGTAAAAGCAATCTGAACCACGCAAAAACTTACCTGCCCCATGCCCCATCATCTTGAGAAAGTCTTTGTAGGTGCTGGGTAGACTAATATTTTTTTGTCGTTCCAGTTGAATTATTTCCAAATCTGAACATGGAGAAGGCTTATTCTCACTAAAAATAAGCTGAAGTGGTTCGGGTAAATTGCAAATTAACATTTCTATCGACTCCTTTACGCAATGTTTCCGTGATGTACATTTAGCTGAATATTCGGGAAAGTTTGCATAAATTGCTTAATAACATACTCACACGAATCACAAGGCTCTCTCTCTGTGAATAACTCAATCTTACCCTTTACTTCTCTATTATTTGTATATCTTTGTGCGATCGCTTCTAATATTTTGTACTCTGAGTCTAAATCTCTTCGGTGTCCGCTAACTTCAAAGGTTTGAAACATCGGTTGATTGGGTACAACAACTGCTCCCTCTCGTACCAGCTTACCACTAAAGGCGAATAGCTCATAAAACATCTCATCTACCCATACTCTAGCAATAGCAACATTTCTGGCTGGTGCTGGCACGTTACAAGTTTTCCGAATTTCTGAGACGCGCTTGAACCAATCCATACTTACTATTTTAGTAGTTTTTAACCCTCATTACCTTAACTTTAAATCGCTACCTAAACCCTACGAATCTCCACATCACCTATAACATCAACCTGACAAGCTAACCGCGCATGAGGATTATTAGCTGCTAAAGCCTCCAACATTTCCTGTTCATCAGCTTGGGGAGGAAGAACATCACCAACCACCTCAACCAAACAAGTACCACAAATACCAGTTCGACAACCAAACAAAACAGGTGAATTTTGAATTGTCAAACGTTCAGATAAATTTGTATTAAACTCCAAAATAATCGGCTCAAAACCACTTCCTGGAAACGATATCTTACACAAATCAGCCATAATAAAAACTCTCCCCCTCTCTGCGCCTCTGCGTCTCTGCGTGATATAAACCTAAATCTTCTCCTTTTTCAAATTTTTGAAATGCTCTCCTTTGAGTAGCCAAATAGCGAGAAATAGAATTATTTCTCATCAGCGACATTTCCCGATTACGTTGCCAAAGATAATCAAGTTTCTCCACATACACCTGATAAGATGCCATTGCTTCCTGATGAGTTAAAAAACTGCGGTGTAACCCTTCTGATTCCTCAGTAAAACAGCGTCGCATCATTTCCCTAGCATCCCTATAACTCATCTCAAAAATAGGCGATCGCAACACATAATAAATCTTCTCATACAACGCCGGATCATACCAAAAAATCCCATTAATTGCCGCTGAAAAATGAAAATGATCGCGCTGACATCCCCACAATCCTAAATTAGCCACCAGTCGCTCAAAAGCAGTCGGAGGGGCAAGACAAGTAACTACATCGTGAGATATAATAGTCGAACTATTGAAATGAAAACTTTCATCCAGAAAGTGATAGTAAGATATTTTAGCAGGAATTGGAGCAGCTTCTTGAGTGGGATGTTTTTGATAATAATTGCTGAGTTTATGCTGTACTAACTTACCATTTAGTGTCCGCACTCCCCGAACTGTAAAATACTGACAAGCCAAAAAAGTATTATTCGCAGAAATCAGCCCAAAATATTGCAGTTGAATTTTTTTCCACCAAGTTTTTAAGGCATTAGTATCAGCATAAACCATCGTTTCTGTAAAAGGTCCGCGCATGGGGTAGGTAAAGATAAACTGCCCAAATAACGCTTGTTCAACTTGTTTGGCAATGGTGCGGAAGGTGTTAATGTGCGTCCTTTCTTGGGAGGATTCTAAATCTAATGTATCGCAAATTAACCGAAAATCTTCATAGGCATAAAGTCCGGCTGCACTGGTTTGATTAAAAAAGATAGTAGCAATTTCAGCAGAGACAATTTGAGAATAATAAGCTACCCAATAAAGATGATTTAAAATAATTCTTTGATGTTGGCTAGATTCCTCCCATAAAGGTGTACCATATAGAAGAGAAAATTCCTCTGGGTTCCAATATTCGTTTTGACAATTTTCATAGCGAAAGTTGTTAACTACTTCATCCATTAAAGCAGTATGATCTTGTTGTTTGTTGCGGGTGTGGTTAATTTGTAGTTTGCGATAAGTTGCTGGAATGTCTGAAAGTTTGGGAATAGTATTTGTCATAAATAAAATCTATGAATTGGTTAGTTAGTGGGGATGTTTTTTGATAATAATGCAAGTAAGACATAAACTATAATATCAGCACAAATCAAAAAACTCGCCTAAAATTTTTATGAGTCTTTTTTGTCTAGTTCATGGTGCATTTCAAGGTGCTTGGTCTTGGGATTTGTTGATTCCTTACTTGGAAGGGAAAGGTCATAAAACATTAGCAGTAGATTTGCCAATTGAAGATGCTTCTGCTAGTTTATCGCAATTTGCAGATGTAGTAATTCAAGCTCTGCCAAAAACTGATGATGATATTGTGCTGGTTGGTCACTCAATGGCTGGTACTGTTATCCCCCTTGTTGCAGAAGCCCATAAAGTACGTGAACTGGTATTCATTGGGGGTCTGATTCCATGTCCAGGAACAAGTACAATTGATCAATTTTCTCATAGTTTTGATGCTCATACTCTCAAGTCATTAAATTACGAAATAAAAGAGTCTAGTCAACTCGAAAAATTTGATGATGAACCTGATATGTTTAATCCGGTTTCTGTTGGCAAAGACTTTACTGATGAAGCAGTATTAAGGGAATTTTTCTATCATGATTGTCAACCGGATGTAATGGAATGGGCGCTTTCAAAAGGACGTTTGCAGCAATCAATGGCATATATTTTTGAAATCAATCCCCTGAATTGTTTACCCAATGTAGACTGTAAATATATTGTTTGTACGGATGACCGAATCATTTCTCCTGCATGGTCACGCTACGCTGCACGTAAACGTTTGGGAATTGATGCGATAGAAGTACCGGGAGGACATTGCCCGCACTTGTCTCGTCCTGCTCACCTTGCATCAGTATTAACTCATAATACTTACTAATACACACATTTATTAGCGGGGAGTGGTTGAAAAGCTCCCTGTTCTTCTAAGGTTTGAAGGATGATATTTGCTGATGTTACACTCATGAGCGATCGCAATATTTTTAATCTTGTACCGCTATGATTTTTTGTATCTATTTCTTCTAAAATTTGGATTTTTTGCCCACGTGTTAAATGTCCTTTTACTTGTTCAATTGCTGTTAGTAGGTTTTGGGGTCCCACTTGTACCATTAACAAAAACTGTGCCAATATTTCGATGATTATTGTTTGACTGGATGGAGAAACAGACATTTGATTAAATAATGTTGTTCCTGTAGCATGATGACGAGATTCGGCTTGTAAAAAATTATCAAAAATTTCTGCTAAAACTGGATAGCGGCATTTTTTCGCTAAACTGCGATAATGACTTAAACCCCATCCTTCTAAAACTACTTGCAGTACAAATAACAAAACTGTTTTATCTGCACTTTCCACTACTTCGGAGAGTAGTTTTAAAAACGGATCATCCGTGCTGGTTACTTCTTGTTGAGGTAAAAATTTGGTAATTTGGTGAAGGTGAGTAGCTTCATCAGCAGTAAACAGTCCGTAAAGCATTCTTTCTTCAACGGTGTCTGCTAATAGTACCATTTTTGCCATATAGCCAACACCGGCTTTCTCAATAAAATAAGATTCTGTTAATAAGCTAAGATTGGCAATTTCTAAAATTCCATATTGTTCATCAATATTAGATTCTTGAAAAATTTTAACTTGATGTAAGTTAAAAAATTCTGCATCCCAATAATTTGATCGGGGATCAGGAGCATAATTATTTTCCTTTGGTAATGCTGCTGTTAATATCTTTCGTAAACGGTGATCTGAATCTGTTGGCGGTAAGTCAAAACCGACAATATTATATTTTAAACTCATGTTTTTCCTGTTCCATTAAAGTTAATTCACTGTTGGATTTTGATAGGTTTTTAATATTTGAATCATTCAAGGTTTCCCAAGTTCCCCAAGTTAAGGATTTTTGGTGATTTACGTGCTGGATAAATTGCAAAATTGATTGATCTGCTTTAGTAGGAGTTTGTAAATTAAATTGAATAGTTTGAAATACTTGAGTATCTCCTTTGGCAAAATAATTACCAACCCGCTGGGTTAACCATAACAAAATAGGATTTACAAACCATCCTAAGAATCCTGGACGTTTGGGAGTTACTAAAATTGTTTGTCCTTCGGTTTTTCCTCCTTCTATCATTTGCAATGAAAATATAATGTAAAAGTGCAGAAAATCAGGACCTAATGTTACAGTTCCAGTGCTACCATACCAATAACACATACTATAAGTAACTTCGTTGCGGTATAGTGGACGAATCAAACGAATAAACCAAGAATCATCCCCTCCCCGTGTAATATTGCTGAAAGTAATAGCGTTAGGGTTGAGGTTTTGAGAAGTAAAAACAATCTCTAAAGGTAGATTGTGTACCGTGTTAAAATGGTGAGCATCAATCGCATTAATTAGTAATACATTGGGGTGGCAATTTTTAATAAACCGAGTTCCCAATATATAATCACAGTCTACATCTTCTAATTCTGGTACAAAGGGCAGGGAATTGGGTTTTCCTTCTCCCACCCAAACCCAAATCATGCCGTATTTTTCTGCTGTTTTCCAAGTGTTGATACATACAGGTAGGGGTTTTTCAAGGGAAGGAATATCTACACAAATTCCGCGCTGATCGTATTTCCAATTATGGAAAAAACAGCGAATACTATCACCTTCTACCTTACCTTCTGCTAAATGTGCGCCAAAATGCGGACAATAAGCATCCACCGCTATCACTTCACCACTAAATCCTCGATAAATTGCCAGATTTCTACCTAGCAATGTGACAGCTTTTACCTTGCCAATTTTTAATTTTTTTGATGGTAATGCCCAGTACCATCCTTCTATAAATTGTGTAGGATTATTAAAGTTTGATTGTAGGTTGGTAGATGCCATAACAGTTATACTAATTCGTAATTCGTAATTAAGAAGGTCAGCCTATATATCTGGGTTTATAGGTTTGTGTCTCTTGCCTTCTTTTTAGAAATTGGTATTAAATGAGAATGCAATCTTTGACAAATTCTAAGGATGAGTTTGACTCCCACATCCGTCTGCCAGCACGGGTGAGATTATCATAACTTATTTCGGTAAAACAAACTAATTCATCTCCTTGTCGATAACCAGGGTTTTTTTGGTCAAAAAACTGGATATGGGGACTATTTTCTCTTCCTGATGGAATTTCAATCAATCCTTCTCGCAAAATTTGAGGATAGGGAAAGCGGACAACCCCAGTTTTTTCTTGATAGAAATCACCATAGTATTGTTTTGCTAAACTCCCCATGATCTTTTCAACATTTGCAGGTGTTTTTAAATTATAACGGGGGTAGAAATCTTGCCAAAAGGTAGGGAGAAAACGATAAGTGCGAAAACCTGAACAAATTAACAGCCAGTATAGTTTATTTTCTGCATAATTTTGCCGTAAAAAATTTATGGCTGCAATCCAACTACGCGGTAATGTTGTACTTGACCAAGCACTAGGATCAACAATAGTATCACCCGAATAAACAACACTAAATTTTTCTCCCAAAACAGTCTTTTGGCATAAATTCAGAGTTGAAAATCCTTTGAGTGTATGGGATGTTTCATCTTTTAATAACAACACCCAGTTTTTGCGTTCTAGATCAATTTCAAAGGCATCCCAGGTGATACCTTGAAAGTGATTTTGCAGCAGCATATACATAGCTGTGCGATCGCTTGGTTGCAACTTTTCTATAGAAACAAGCAAACTTTTCATTTTTCGGAAATTACCTAAACTTTATTTATAGGGAGTCTTAAGTTAAACTTTAGCGAGTGGCTGGTTGAAATGAGTTTTTAATGTGACAGATTCTAAAATGGTTGTTTACAATACAATTATTTATTCACATTTTACACTTTCTCAATAGGGGTTGGTGGACAAGGCCTATACTAAACCCCTGTTATTTGACCATTGAGACGGTTCTAACTGGTTAACATACTGCATATATTCAGCTAATGGTTGATCAATCTTCAACAGCAACTGAGGATTAAACTGAATATTGTCGTAAATTTTACCATCTTCATCTCTGAGCATATAGTAGGCCCAACGAGTACAAAATAACAAAAATTTACTCACCAAAAATCCCATCATACCTGGACGTTTTTCTGTTACATAAATTGGTTGAATTCGCGTTTTTCCACGTGCAATGGGAGTATAAGCATAAATCATATAAAGTGGCGGAAAAAGCCGGACATTTTTCATCATTGTTAACAACCCAATACAACCATGAGCATAGCGCATAGAATACTCATAAGTAGAACCAAGAAATTTTTGACCTAATTTTTCTCGCCAAGTAGTTTGGGGAAATTGACCCCGCATTGTAAAATCAATTTGTGTACCCAATTCACTGCGATATAAAGATAGTTCCATTTGAATATCTAAATGATGAATTGTTCTTAAATGTTGGGCATCAATTCCATTCATCATACAAATATGGTGATGACAAGTTCTCGTAAATGCCGTATCAGCTTGGGAAATAATTTCTTTACCTTTCAATTCATCAAAATCAACTACGTTTTCCGGTGCTTTTGCTTCAGGATAAATCCAGATAAATCCATACTTTTCTTCAGTTGCGTAAGCTTGTACTTTAGCTTTAGTAGGAATTTCTGATTGACAGGGAATATCTTGACACATCCCGGTTTCATCAAATGCCCAATGATGAAAAGCACAACGAATCAAATTACCATCAACCTTTCCTATGCCTAAATCTGTTCCCAAATGCGGACAGTAAGCATTTAAAGCCCGTATTTGTCCATCTTGACCTCTAAAAATAACAATTTTCTGCCCACATAATTCTAAAGATTTAGCTTTGCTTTTAGGGATTTCTTCACTGGAACAAGCAATATACCAACCCTTAATAACTACATCCCAATTATTGAAGATTTGCATAAATTTTTGCTAGATAATTATTTAAAATTTCCTGCTTTTTATGAATATCGTTTTGATATTTACCCATTAAAACCCTGAATAACATTTTACCCAAACAATAAGAAGCCCTCCAGGAAAATATAGCATCTTGTTTATCAATATGGCTACGTTCAAATAAAAAATGCCCTGCTAATCCTATCAACTGAGTTAATGGTAAGCCTAAGAGTAACCAGAAATTTTGTAATTTCCACGTTAAAAAAAGTAGACTATAAAAAAATAATATTCCCAGAATGTGTAGAACAATATTAATAGGATGTTGATGTTTAAGAACAAAAATATCCCAATAGTCTGTAAATGGATGATCGTGAATTTGATGATTAATTCGATATTTCAACTTTTGTTGAGGATGAGAATTGATGTCACTCATAAGAAAATATTTTTTACACCTTTGGGCGAAACTTTGACCAAGCCCTTCGGACAGGGAATAGGGAACAGGGAATAGTCGTAAAATCCTGCCCGAATAATGGGTTTCAAGCCCCTAAATTTATTGATGAAAAGAGGTAAAAACATTTGTCGAAAGACACGTAGTGCTTCAAAAATACGTCCGGTTCAAATCCCCTAATTTTAATTATGGCGATTTCCTGTTCCCTGTTGCCCGTTCCCTGTTCCCTTTTAACTATGCTAGTAATCTTGCCTATGATCAAAACAGGTTGACGATATCATAACTCTCCGCACCTTTGCGCCTGGAATGCGAAATAATTCAACCAGGAAACAAAACATTTCCCACCCTTTCCCTTCCTAAAATATCACTCACCTCACCCCCACAAACAACCCGAACCCCATTAATAAAAACCCCCTGTACAATCTCATCAGAACCACGCTTCACCATTCGATATTCACCATCCAAAACTGGATCTGATATCTGCACCTGCGGACTAATAGGCTGATTTAAAGCCTGGGGATCAAGTAAAACTATATCTGCTTTCGCACCAACTTTGAGAACTCCCGTATCCAAACGAAACCATTGTGCAGGTTCTCCCGTAACTCGGTAAATAGCAACTTCAGGTGAAAGGAAGCCGGTTGTAACTGCTTGTTTGAGCAAAGATAAAGCCCCATCATAATAGCCCAGATTACGCACGTGAGCGCCAGCATCAGTAAAACCAGGTAAAATATAGGGATGCTGCATCATCGCTAAACGGGGTTTGAGGCGATCATTTGCTCCTGTGGCTACCCAACGTAAATCTGTGTCATATTTTTGTAATGCGTCAATAAAGAAATCTAGTGGTTCCTGTTGTTTTTGATGGGCAATTTCCGCAAAACTCAAACCCTGCCAAATTGCTTCCGGACAGTCTACAACTTCCATTAAATCTAACCGACGATGGAATGATCTACGCCATTTATTATTCCATTCTTGACGAAATTGACGACGAAAAATTTCTGACTTCCATAATTCTTCTCGTTCCTTTCGTGACTGACAACTATTGAGTTGTCCGCCGGTAGAAAATTCTTCAAATAAGGGCGTGACTGGTCCATCAGAAAAAATGGTGAATGGTTCTGTTAATGTTTGAAAGCGAACATTACCATTTAAAATCCGATTCCAAATAAACAACAGGGGGGCAAATATTCGCCACAATTTGCGATCATGTACGGCATCTAAAGCGGAGAGAACTGTTAACCGCAGTGGTTTTTTTCCTATGCCTAAACCCATCCATAAAATCTCTGCGAAGGAAGTCAGTTTTTGTAAGTTGGGTGTAACTTGAAAGACTAGATCCCGTCGCCTACACAAATCTGCTAACATTGCATATTCTTTAAGTTTGGCGTGTTGAGAGGGAATAGTATCACCTTGCCATTTTCCACTCATCCGATGCCACGGAAACATATCAATAGAAATACCAATAAAGCCAGCATCTAAAGCATCTGCGGCTATGCGCTGCATAATTTTTAGTTCAAATTTTGTCGGCTGAGTTTTTAAGCTGCGTTCTAATCCCATCACATGAGCGCGTAAAGCACTGTGTCCAAACATAGGCGCAACATTTGGACCAAGGGGTAACTGTTGTAAATGCTGTAAATATTCTGCTGGAGTGTACCAAGAAACTGATTTTTGTAACCATTTAGCAATCAACCGATGGGAAAGCGTCTCTACCCTTTGAAAAATATCTGCTAACATTTGCGGTTCACCGATGGTAACAGATAAACTACAGTTACCAATAATGACGCTAGTAACTCCATGACACACTGATTCACTCAATCCTGGTGCAATTTCTAACTCTAAATCGTAATGGGTGTGAATGTCGATAAATCCAGGTGTCACCCATAAATTAGCAGCGTCTACTATTTCACGGGCTGGGATATTTATTGATGGGGAAATAGTGACAATGCGGCCGTTTTCAATGCCAATATCTCCGCGCACAGGTGCAGAACCTAAACCATCGAAAATTAACCCGTTTTGAATTAGCAAATCTAGCATTATTCTTTTCCCTTAGCTTTCTTGCAAGTTTTAGGGCATGGCGTGGAGATGCTCTAGCAATTATCTGGTAATTAGTGGAGAACCCTCAAGCATTTCCACCCCGATGCTCAGTTTTCACCCAGGGCGATCGCTCTCTTTGCACACACATTTTTAAGGTCGTGACAATCATTACGGGAATCCAATGCACCATGTAGAATGATCCTTGAATAGTTGCCCACAATAAAGACCAACCACGTAAACCTTGGAATTGATAAAGTCCGGCAATAAAAGCAATCGTCAGAATGACGCTTAGTAATGTCTGGAGGGGAAATAAAACTAGCTGATGACTATAGAATATAGTCCAAACCAAATCAGGAATTAACCCTATTGGTAATAAGAATTGTAATATAAAAAACAATAATAAATCAATCTCTTTTTTCCAATTTAAAGTTATAATTCGCGGAAAATAATCGAAGTAACGCTGATAGCCACCTTCAGCCCAACGACGGCGTTGCAGCCAAAGTTTTCGCCAGGTTGTCACCCCTTCTTCCTGAATAAATGGAACTGTGATAAACTCAATCTCTGCACCTGCTAAATAAAGCCTGAAACAAAGATCCAAATCATCGGTAACTGTATCCTCATTCCAACCGTGGCACTTTTCTAATAATTCCCGACTAATTAACATCCCATTTCCGCGAAGTTCTGACATTCCCCCAATCGCAATCCGATGGGTTTGCAGAAAGCTATCACAGTTCATTTCCATCTGCTGGCAACGGGTTAAAAAATTAGTATTAGCATTAGAAACTGCTTTTCTCACCTGCACTGCACCAATAGCTTGCTTCTGGAATAAAGGTACTGTTTGCCGGAGAAAATTGGCAGGTAACTTAGCATCCGCATCACAGACTAAAATAATCTCCCCTGTAGTGAAAGGAAACACCGCATTTAAAGCTCCTGATTTACCTCCTTTTGATTCCCGTCGATGAACTTGTAAATAAGGAAATTGCGTTTGTAATTTCTTTAAAACCTGGGGTGTTTCATCCGTGCTACCATCATCAATTACCCAAATATCTAAATAATCACTCGGATAATTTAAGTCGCCTAAACTGTCAACTATATCGGGCAAAACTGCACTTTCATTTTTAGCCGGAATTAAAATCGATACTGGCGATAAATAAGTATCACTCTCAATCACTAAAGCGGCAGGTTTTGCTATCAGCATTCTGACCGTTTGTAGAGTTAGTCCGATTGTTAAAATAACCATAAACCATTGTGTTTCTGGTAGATAGTGCAGCAAACTCACGACACCCCACACTATGAGAACTACTAGAATTGCTTTGAGACGGCGATAACGATAAATGCTGATATTTTTACTGGTTTGACAGATGTTTTTTTCCACTTTTTTGTTATGTCATTAAAGTTACTTACCCAGATATTTAGGTGCGTTAACTTATTCTAACGCACCCTAAAAACTAGGTAAAATTAACGCTCCCAGGATTGACTAAATTAGCTACTATTTTCAGCCCAAACTCATCCTCAAATACTCCTTTTTTGTAATCTAAACTCCACAGTTCTAAGGCACAATCATCGCCTAACTTAGAGGGAAAGATTAACATCTTAAATTCATGCACATGAGGAAGATATTCACACTGCACGCGAGAAACTGCGCCGATTTGTCTTCTATCTAAAGCAACTGCTAATCTTAAAATTGCACTCAGTTGGCAGACCATTTGCCGATGTTCTTTATGCAATAAATTGCGGTAATTTTCGTGCTTTTTCTTAGGTGGTGATTTGCGATGATAACGGGCTAAATTGGCAATGATTTCTATCTCTGTTTCGTTATAACCAAGTAATTCACCATTTCTAATTAAATAGTATGAATGCTTGTGATGTGCAGAATGGCTGATGTAGTGACCGCAGTTGTGTAAAATGGCAGCAGCCCAAAGTAATTGCCTTTCGTCTTTACCCCAGTTGTGCAGTTGACCTTGAGTTTGATCAAATATACTTAGCGCAAATGCAGCAACGCGTTGGCTATGGCCGCCGCAGTCATCGCTGTGTTCTAGGTTAACTTGGTATTTTTTGGCAATTTTGAGAACATTCCGCTGTCTAATCGAACTTTGATAGCGCAGTCTGTTGTCAATTAAACCATGTGTCAGCATCCAGTCTACAATCACACCTTCCCGCAGGGAACGCTCACATAGTGTAACTGATTCCACATCTAACAGGGTCATTGCTTCCTGTAATATCACTGCCCCAGCTAGTATCACTTCAGACCGCTTTTCTGGCATTCCGGAAATTGCGGCACGTTCTACATTCGTCATGCGTCGCAAGCGAGTTACCCATGTCCGCAAGTCTTGGAAACTAAACTGATAACCGTTGAGGGTAGAAGGAACAACACCCATCTTTTCTTTAGCATGAATCATGGCTAAGGTTTCAATGGTCCCCGATGTTCCTACCAATTTGGGAGATTCACCAGGCTGGAGTTTCGTAAGCACCTCTTCTACAGAACGTTCTAACATTCCCCGTGCGTAGGCTTGCAAGTATTGAAACTCAGTATCGCCGATGGGGTCAGTGGTGATTAACTCCCCTGTCAGTCGCACTGCACCTACTTTGGTACTGGTGAGACTGCGGGGTTCTTGGGAGTCGCCTAAAATTAATTCTGTGGAACCACCACCAATGTCAACAATGATGTGCGGTTCGTTATTAAATTCCATGCCAGAAAGCACACCTAAGTATATGCGTCGCGCTTCTTCTTGACCAGAAATCAAGTCTACGCTTAAGCCTAACTCTGTTTCTACTCGCTGTAAAAAATCTCTACCATTGGGGGCTTCCCGGACGGCGCTGGTTGCAACGGCGATAATGCTTTCTGCTTCTAGACTTTTGGCCAGTTCTTGGAAGCGTCCTAAACAAGCGATCGCTTTTTTGATCACTTCTGGTTTTAATTCTCCAGTTTCTAAATCGCGATCGCCTAATCTCACCGTTTCTTTTTCTTTGGCAATCATTGTAAAAGATGGTAGCGTCGGTTCAATCCGCACTATTACCATGTGCAAAGAATTAGTGCCGATATCAATGGCCGCAATCATCCGGTTTTGCTTAACTACTTGAGTTGGCATACTCTCCCAGTTAGCAGAAACTACATTCAGCATTTAGGTTTCTCTCTCATAACAATGGATGGACAAAGCTGGTGTGCTGATTTAATCCGCACTAAATACTTAGTACGTACAATCTATAGAGTGTTCAGCTTAATTGTCTGGTGACAATACGGATTTAGCATTGTGCTTTACTCCTACAACTAACAATTAAAGTCATGAATCTGTATCCAAAGCTGTCAGCTGAGTTGATTTGTTTACAGTTAGCAAATAACGATATTCTATAGATGTGAAGATATGTGAATTGAGCAAAGATGCTAAAAATACCCCTAAGCAACCAAGAACCATTATGGCTGGTCATTATTCGGCTGTTACGGTGGCATAAACCAGAAGGCAGGTTAATTTTGATGATTCCTGCACTGTGGGCTGTGTTTTTGGCAGCTGCTGGCAAACCACCTTTACCCCTAGTTGGGGTGATTATTTTAGGTACTCTAGCTACTAGTGCTGCCGGGTGTGTAGTCAATGATTTATGGGATCGGGACATAGATCCGCAAGTAGAGAGAACACGCGATCGCCCTCTGGCTTCCCGCGCTCTTTCCCTAAAAGTTGGTATTGTAGTTGGTATAGTTGCCCTAGCTTGTGCAGCAGTTCTCGCTTTCTATCTTAACCCCTTAAGCTTCTGGTTGTCTGTGGCCGCAGTACCCGTAATTTTACTTTATCCAGGAGCAAAACGGGTGTTCCCTGTACCGCAGTTGGTGCTTTCCATCGCTTGGGGTTTTGCGGTTTTGATTAGCTGGAGTGCAGTCACACAAAACATCTCCGCACCTACTTGGTCTCTGTGGGGTGCAACTGTTCTCTGGACATTAGGATTTGATACAATTTATGCAATGAGCGATCGCGAAGATGATCAGCGGATTGGTGTAAATTCCAGCGCCATCTTTTTTGGTAAATATGCTCCCACAGCCATTGGTATTTTCTTCGCTGGTACTATCATTCTCCTAGCAACAGAAGGCATTTTAATTAATCTCAATGCATTTTTCTGGATCAGCTTAATAATTGCTGCTTTTGGCTGGGTTTGGCAATTTATCCGCTTGCGAAACCCAGAATTACCCAACTCTGCTTATGGTGAAATGTTTCGTCAAAATGTCTGGATTGGGTTTTTCATCCTCGCAGGAATAATTATTGGTTCATTCTAAGAATCTAGTTGTTTGATTGGCAAAGTAATTACAAATTCCGTTCCTTGTGTAACTTCCGAAATCACTTCTATTTTACCTTGGTGCTTCTCAATTATTTGATAACAAATACTCAAACCTAAGCCAGTACCTTTACCTACTGGCTTAGTCGTGAAAAAAGGGTCAAATAGCTTATTGATAATTTCGGGTAAAATTCCTGGACCATTATCTTTAATTCCTACTTTAATATATTTATCATCAACTCTTAATGTTTCTATAACTATTTGTTTACTACCTTGCTCTTTACATTCTATCAGTTCATCTATGGCATTACTAATAATATTCATAAATACCTGATTAAGTTGGGCAGGATAACAATCAATTAAAGGCAAATTTGCATATTTTTTAATAACTTTAATTTCTTGATTCAGTCGATGATTTAAAATCAATAAAGTATTATCAATACCTTCATGAATATCTACATCCTTCATTTCGGCTTCATCTAATCGGGAAAAATTCCGCAATGACAGCACAATTTCCCGAATCCGTTGAGAACCTACTTTCATAGATGATAACATTTTCGACAAATCTTCAGTGAGGAATTCTAAATCAATTTCTGCAATTTTATTTTCAATTATCGAATTTTCATCAGGGTATTGTTCTTGATACAAATTTAATAAACCAATTAAATCGTGCAGATAATTTTCTGCACATTGAATATTACCATAAATAAAGTTAACAGGATTATTAATTTCATGAGCTATACCTGCTACCATTTCCCCAAGAGAAGACATCTTTTCTGTTTGAATTAGTTGTGCTTGGGTATTTTTTAAATTTTGCAGTGCTTGTTGCAGTTCTTGAGTTCTTTCTTTTACCCTTTGTTCTAAAGTTCGTTGTGCTTGTTGCAGTTCCTGAGTTCTTTCATCTACCCTTTGTTCTAAAGTTTTGCGAGCAAACTCTAATTGTCGGGTATAATCTCCTACCCATTCAACCAATCGATTTAGGGATGTTGCTAATGTCCCTACTTCGTCATTGGTGTTAACATTAGCTCTAAGTTGAAAGTTTGATTCTTGGGTGATTTTTCTAGCGGTATTAGTAACTGCTTGTAGAGGACGGGTAATTAATTTAGTAGTAAAAAATGCGAGGGCTGCTGCTATTAAAGATGACAAGACTATACTAATAGCAATAATTCTGATTCTCAGTTTTTTGGCTTGATCAAAGCTAACATTTGCCTGATATCTTTGAGTGTCAGCACTGCCGATAATTAGATTTAGATCATTCGAGAGTTCCTCAAATTTTATATTGAGCTTCAGATATTCTTGTTCATTGAGCAAAATTAGCAGAATTGACTGGGAAGAATTATTCGTTTGAGATTGTTGCAAGTTATTTACTTCTATGTATCGCCAAAAAGTTTTGACAGTTTCAGTATATAACTGCGTAGTGTCTTTATATTTTTGTATCAAGATATTGAAATCTTGATCATTTACTGCTAAAGCATCAGGATTCTCTTTGATAAAGGTTTCTAGTTGAGATAATTTCTGATTTACTTGATTAATATCATTTGAAAATTTATTTTTTTCAAAATCTAATAAAACGTAATTTTCTAGAACATTAACTAATCTTTGTGGATACATCCTTACTGTTATTACTGAATTCTTTAAATCTTTTACAAGTAATTGTTGCTGATAAGATAAGAATAATTGCTTCTGAGCGGTTTCTTCATAGTAATTGGCAATCAGCAAACCACTTACTGTACCTATAGCGGCAATGCTAAGTATAACTGTGTAACCATAACTGATTTTTTTGGCTATATTCCAGTTATTGGTTAAGTAGCCAAGATACAGGAAAATAGGTTTGAACTTTTTCTTAATAAGATATATCATTCATTGATTAAGTAATTTGACAAATTCTAGGGGTATAAGTCCCCCCTTCTAAAAGCGGTAAGTTTTGTGGCAGGGTCTAAATCACAGTTACAAAACTTAATTTAGGAATTACGTTGGCGTAGCCTGCCAGAGGCACTATTACGAAATATTTTCATATATCTGGCGATAGATTCAAAATTATCATGACCATTGTTTGATTAGTTGGGATATTAATCTACCAGCTAGATTCACTCAACTAAATGCAGCAATCTCTTTTTGTCAAAATCGCTACAGTAGGTTTATTTTCTGTTGGTAGTTCCAGTATAATTGCGGGAAGTTTTCTCTTCACAAAAACTTCAAACCATACTGGAACAACACAGATCATTACTGATATATCACGCTATCAAGAAATTCGCAATCACAAGTGGTCTGATATTAACCAAATAAAACATTTCCCTGTAGATATTCCCGGTGGTGCTAAGGCCGTCTCCATGGCTTATTCTCCCGGTTTGATGCAAGGAAGTAGTTTTTTTCAAATCCGTTTTCAACAGCCTCCTGAACAGATTCAAAAATTACTTTTACGCTACAGTAAAATTGCAGATCACCAATATTGGGGAGGTGATACAAACAGCCATAGCAGCCAAAGCAATGGCGTACCTACAACCTTTTTTTATACTGGTGAATCTGAAACTGAAGCCTTTCCCAATACATATCAAATATTTGTATTCAAGGCACAAGCGCAAGGTCAACCTGGGTTTAAATGGAATCATGGTCATAGCTATGGAGTAGCTATTGATAGTTCAACTTCAGAAATTGTCTATTGGGTAGAAAAGTGGTAATATCAATTCGGAATTCGGAATTCAGAATTCAGCCCATCAGATTTCAATACTGCAAGGATTTTTGTCCCCTTAATTTTTAATCGGGTAAGGGTTTACGGTTTTTTCTTTTCCCCCTTACCCTAGACTTTATTGGGGTTGGGAAAGGTTTCTCAGTATCAATCTATCAGCAGATGTGGAACTATTGGATGAGAAAAAAGATGATTGGGGTGATGAGTCCGGACGAAACAGCCACAGCAGACGATTTACAAAATGCTTATGAACTAAAAAAGCACATCGCGCCGCAACGATGGATTTTGCTGACTGGTGAACAACGCAGAAAGTCAAACTTTCTTCCGTAAGCTATAGCCAGAGGATGTTTATATTGCCCATGATTGCTAAGAAGCGATGGCAACGGCTCAGACCATTTTCAACTAGAGTATAAATACTTAGCTCACGCCAACCATAAAAACTATTACAGTTCGTTGCAAATCAATAAGCTAAGTAAAACAAATATGATAGGTTTTTATCATGTCATACAACCGCACAAACAAAATTGATTAAGGAGAACACAGTGGCAATGGAATCAAATGTATTAACGGGCGCAGTTGTAGAAAACCAAGATATCAGTGAATACGTGGCGCATTTACAGTTGCACATGACTCTCCAAGCTCGCAACCTGGTTCCAACCCTAAAACATATACAAGAAGATAGTCGCCAGCAGTTACTTCATCAAACCCAAGCCAACTTTGAAAAGCTGGTTTCTCGACAAGGCTTATAGAACCGTAGAAATTATAGATAATTTTCCCGAAAAAATCATAAAATAGAAGCAGATATTATTGTGTCTACGCCAACGGTGTACTCAAAATTTCTGCTTTTTATTCTTTTTTCGGTATTTAGTTACGAAAATCACTCTTTTGGAGCAATATCTAGGAGCGAAAAGCCGTTAAGATTATTATTGCAGCAGTACCTCACCAATCGCAATTAGTAAAGGCTAAATGGCGGCTTGAATCAAAATGAATTCACTACTTCCTCGAAATCTCAGCCTCGTAATTCGTCCCGTCCAATATCGGGATCTGGACGGTATTGAACGCCTAACACAAGATTCATTCGCAGACCTCTCTCCTAAGAGCAGCTTTTTTACCATGCAATGGCTGCGTCACTGGTTTGGGTTGCTCAAGTTTTTGAGTTGGTTTCCCAACCCATTACAGTATCGCTTCTGTGGATTTGTAGCAGAGCAAGGGCGGACGCTGCTGGGCATGATTCAAGTGTCACCATTTAACCGTACCCGCAGCACTTGGCGAATTGACAGAGTGATGCTAGACCGTACTGCTGATAAGCAAGGTGTAGGCTCACAGATGCTTCGTCATTGCTTTGAATCAATTTTAGAAGCTCGTACCTGGCTACTAGAAGTTAATGTCAATGACATTGAAGCCCTAGCACTTTATCGGCAAAATGGATTTCAGCGGTTGGCAGAAATGACATACTGGGAAATTAGCCCAGAGTTACTGCTGGAATTAGCACAAGCAGAACCAGATTTACCCAACCTGTTACCAGTCAGTAATGCCGATGCACCATTGCTATATCAACTAGATACAGCATCGATGCCGCCTTTAGTACGTCAGGTTTTTGACCGCCACACCCATGATTTCAAAACCAGTTTATTCGGCGTTCTCTCGGATGCTGTCAAGCAATGGGTGACTAAAACCGAAGTTGTCAGCGGCTACGTGTTTGAACCCCAGCGTAAAGCAGCTATTGGCTATTTTCAGGTACAACTGGAACGCAAAGGGGAAAATCCCCATATAGCAACTCTGACGGTACACCCGGCTTATACTTGGTTGTATCCAGAATTATTGTCTCAACTAGCCCGCATTGCCCAAGATTTTCCTCAACAAGGCTTACAATTAGCTTCTTCAGATTATCAGCCAGAACGCGAAGAATATTTAGAAAGAATTGGTGCCAAGCGCATTGAACATACCCTGATTATGTCGCGCTCAGTTTGGCATAAAATCCGGGAATCGAAGCTGGTTTCCTTGGAAGGAATTCAGTGGACAGAAGTGCTGCAAGGACTACAACCAGCACGTAAACCCATACCAGGTGGAATGTCATGGGTTCCCAAACAACAGCCCAAGTCAGACCGAGCAGTACCCAGCAAGTCCGAAATTGTTGCTTTTGGCAGTCAAAAATTTCATAATAATATAGATATATCTCGCCAATCTCAACAACCAGAGGCACAGCAGGAGAATAATTAGGGTGATACCTCAGCAGCAATCAAAATCCTTTATATCAGCCTTGGGGTTAGATGTCGGTAGTAAGCGTATTGGTGTGTCTGGGTGCGATGGGACTGGTTTGATTGCCACTGGTCTCACCACAATTGATCGCAAATCCTTTCAAGAGGATGTTGAGCAAATACAACAAATTTTGAATGAGCGCCAAGTGCAAGTTCTGGTTGTTGGTCTGCCATATTCCATGGATGGTTCGTTGGGGTTTCAGGCTCGTCACGTCCAAAAATTTGCAAATAGATTAGCTAAAGCTGTGAAATTGCCTGTGGAATATGTGGATGAGCGATTAACTTCTTTTCAAGCTGAACAACTGCTGATTGCAGAAAATCGCTCTCCATCACGTCACAAAGGCTTGATTGACCGTAAAGCAGCAGCTTTAATTTTGCAACGGTGGCTGGATAACAAACGCAGCACATCAAATAGAGCAGTAGAATTTGTTGAGGATTGATATCTTTGAATTATAGTACCCATCAGTTAAAAATATAAAAAAGCACCCAAAGATGTTGACATTAGGTGCCATAAAACAGTTCAATAAATTTCATAGTTAGGGATATTGATAAATTTACATAATATGACTATGTATTACTCTGAATTTTCTGAAGAACATGATCCTGCTGACGCTGCTGTTATTACTTTGACAGATGACCAGGGGCGATCGCTCGAATGTTATATTGAACATTCCCTATCAGTAGAGGGGCAAGAATATGTTTTACTTCTACCTGTTGACTCCCCAATAGAGATTTTTGCTTGGGAAGGTGATGGCGAAGAAGAAGAAGCAATTTTAGTGGAAGACGATGCCACAATTGACAAAATTTTTAGCACCGCTCAAGCTGTTCTCTCTGAGCAAAATCTGATTGTTAAAAATACCGCTTATGCTTTGACAGTAGCTGGTGAGTTACCACCAGTAGAAGAATCAGAAATCTTCACCTTAGAAATCGAAGATGAAGAAGCAGATTTAGAACCAGAACAACTCCAGCTACTTACTAGCTTCTATCATGATGAGCAAGAATACGCCATTTATACACCCCTTGATCCGTTGCTATTTTTTGCCCGCATGACCAAGACAGGTAATCCTAAATTGCTCTCTCCCGAAGAGTTCCGCCAAGTTCAACCGCTTTTAGAAGAACATCTCTTTAATCAAGTTGAATAATTAGCAAGTGAAATGATTTTTTCCATTGCTAATCTTGTCTTGATTGGCAGTGGAATTTTATTACAGCAGCAGTCAGCGGAAAGCAGAGCAATTTTGTACTGAGAGCAACTTGCAACACGCTGTAAATTACGAATTACGAATTATTATGACTTGGAACAATCTCTTACAGCCTGACTTGATTTTAGAAGGTTCAATTTTGAACCTGACACCAGATATCATTCAACAATATGGACTCAAAGGGCTGGTATTGGATGTAGATGAAACCTTAGTACCAATTACTGCCAGTACAGCTTCCCCAGAAATGCAAAAGTGGGTAGCAGAAACGCGTTGCTGTGCTGCACTGTGGTTAGTTAGCAACAACTTAAGTGAAACCCGAATTGGTAGTATTGCCAGTTCTTTGAATCTCCCTTACTATCTCGGTGCGGCTAAACCCTCACGGCGCAAACTTAGGGCAGCACTGCAAGGTATGAATTTACCTGTACATCAAGTGGGTATGGTAGGCGATCGCTTGTTTACTGATGTTATAGCAGGTAATCGCTTAGGAATGTTTACTATTTTAGTTGAACCAATTGTTCATGCTGATACTGTTCTCCGTTCTCATCCCATCCGCAACTTTGAAGTTTGGGTATCAGAAATACTCGGCGCTTCTATCACTCCCAAGCACACAAAAATTCACAAAGATTGATAAATCAATAGAAAAGTAAATCTAAAGAAATAATTAAGGAATCTTTAGTTGCTCCAAAAATCAGAGATTATAAGTATTAATAACATCGGGTCAAGCAAATAAAGACCCTAGCCGATAATAGATAAATATAAACCCATACAGCGTCAGCCTTCACTATAGAGGGATTGGCGCTGTACAATTTTTTAGTTATGAATTTTGAGTTTTGAGTTATCAGATCCCCGACTTCTTTGAGAAGTCGGGGATCTATCTCGTATTTACATACAATTGACAACTGACAAATGACTAAAACAATAGTTGTTAAAATCGGTACTTCCAGCCTAACTCAACCAGAAACGGGACAATTAGCCCTTTCTACCATTGCCAGCTTGACAGAAACTCTATGCAATTTAAGACATCAAGGGCATAACGTAATTTTAGTTTCCTCTGGTGCTGTCGGGGTGGGTTGTGCGCGTCTGGGTTTAACAGAACGCCCGAAAGCGATCGCTCTCAAACAAGCAGTAGCAGCAGTGGGGCAGGGGCGGTTAATGCGTATTTATGATGATTTATTTACTACTCTTCAGCAACCCATAGCCCAAGTATTATTAACTAGAGCAGACTTAGTACAACGTAGCCGCTATCTTAATGCTTATAATACTTTTCAGGAATTGCTAGGACTGGGAGTAATTCCCATAGTCAATGAAAATGATACAGTAGCAGTAGAAGAATTAAAATTTGGTGATAATGACACCCTTTCCGCTTTAGTCGCCAGCTTAGTTGAGGCAGATTGGTTATTTTTACTGACAGACGTTGATAAATTATATTCAGCAGATCCCCGGACTGTACCCGATGCCCGTCCTATTTCTTTAATTAGTAACATGAAGGAATTGGCAGAATTACAAATTCAAACCGGGGGACAGGGTTCTCAGTGGGGTACTGGGGGAATGGTGACAAAAATATCCGCTGCCAGAATTGCGATCGCAGCTGGAGTGCGAACTGTCATTACTCAAGGGCGTTTTCCTCACAACATCGAAAAAATCATCCAAGGGGAAGCAATAGGAACGCATTTTGCACCCCAACCAGAACCAACATCAGCGAGAAAACGTTGGATAGCTTATGGTTTAGTTCCAGCAGGAAAATTATATTTAGATGATGGGGCGATAAATGCCATTTTGCAAGCTGGAAAATCCTTATTACCAGCAGGAATTAAAGCCATAGAAGGAGAATTTGAAAATCAAGAAGCGGTGCAATTATGTGATAGTAACGGTAACGAAATTGCCAGAGGATTAGTGAATTATAACAGTAAAGAATTACAAAAAATTTGTGGTTGTCATTCACGGGATATTGCCGGAATTTTGGGTTATGTAGGTGTAGAAACTGTGATTCATCGGGATAATTTGGTTTTAACTTGATATAGAAACTTAATCTCCAGATCCCCGACTTCTCTAAGAAATAGGGGATCTATATTTAATGATTTGGTATGATAAAATTAACTGTATAACTAGGGAGGGTGAAAACAATTATGACTCAAGCCTTAGAAACTTCTATTGTTTTACCGGAAGAGGAACAACGTTTTTATCGTCGGGGAGTGAGTTGGGAAAGATTTCAAGCAATTCAAAAGGGTTTTGAGCATTTACCAGGGGTGCGTTTATTTTATTGTGAGGGAGTTTTAGAAATTGTGGGTGTCGGTAAAGCGCATGAGTTGATTAGTGGTTTGATTGCTGGACTGCTAATCATCTACTTTGAAATTAAGGAAATTGAATTTTTCCCCAGTGGTAGTTATTCTCAGATAATTCCTGGTGTAGTTGAGTATCAAGCAGATTTATCTTATTGTTTGGGAACAGATAAAAATAGACCAGATTTATGTATTGAGGTGGTTATTACTAGCGGTAGTCCCATCAAATTACAGAAATACAAATTAATGGAAGTTCCCGAAGTTTGGTTTTGGGAAGATGGCACACTTGAGGTTTATTGCTTGCGAGAACAAGAATATGAGAAAGTTAGTAATAGTGAATTATTACCAGAATTAGATTTATCTTTGTTGAATCGTTGTTTGTTGTTATCTTCACCCTTGGAAGCGATTAGAGAATTTCGTCAGGGGATATGAATTTGTGCTGTTTGTCTCAGAGGTTGTTTTAAAAGTTTCTGGCTGTTTATTCCACAGCCCCCAATGCCTTCAAAGTCAATATTTCCGCACGGCTTAACCCCTTCATTCCCTTAATTTTCAACCCTGCATATAACCTATGGTCAAAGGTAGCAATACATTCACCAGTCTGCACATACCACAGTTTCACCGTCTGATCACCACTACCACTAGCCAAGGTTTGACCATCCCCACTCCAGGCTACTGACCAACCCGAATCGCTATGACCCTCTAGCGATCGCACACAGTCCCCAGTCTGGACATTCCACAGTTTCACGGTTGTATCATAACTACCACTAGCCAAAGTTTGACCATCTCCACTCCAGGCTACTGACCAAACCGAATCGCTATGACCCTCTAGGGTTTGCACACAGTCCTCAGTCTGGACATTCCACAGTTTCACCGTATTATCACTACTACCACTAGCCAAGGTCAGACCATCTCTACTCCAGGCTACTGACCTAACCCCACTGCTATGACCCTGTAAAGTTCGCACACAGTCCCCAGACTGCACATCCCACAGTTTCACCGTATTATCACTACTACCACTAGCCAAGGTCAGACCATCTCCACTCCAGGCTACTGAGTTAACCCAATCGCTATGACCCTGTAAAGTTCGCACACAGTCCCCTGTCTGCACATCCCACAGTTTCACCGTATGATCATCACTACCACTAGCCAAAGTCAGACCATCTCCACTCCAAGCTACTGAGTTAACGCAATCGCTATGACCCTGTAAAGTCCGCACACAGTCCCCTGTCTGCACATCCCACAGTTTCACCGTATGATCATCACTACCACTAGCCAAAGTCAGACCATCTCCACTCCAGGCTACTGAGTTAACCCAACTGCTATGACCCTCTAGGGTTCGCACACAGTCCCCAGTTTGCACATCCCACAGTTTCACCGTATGATCAGAACTACCACTAGCCAAGGTCAGACCATCTCCACTCCAGGCTACTGACCTCACCCAACTGCTATGACCCTCTAGGGTTCGCACACAGTCCCCAGTCTGCACATCCCACAGTTTCACCGTATGATCATCACTACCACTAGCCAAAGTCTGACCATCTCCACTCCAGGCTACTGAGTTAACCCAACTGCTATGACCCTCTAGGGTTCGCACACAGTCCCCAGTTTGCACATCCCACAGTTTCACCGTTTTATCACTACTACCACTAGCCAAGGTCAGACCATCTCCACTCCAGGCTACTGACCTCACCAAACTGCTATGACCCTGTAAAGTCCGCACACAGTCCCCAGTTTGCACATCCCACAGTTTCACCGTTTTATCAGAACTACCACTAGCCAAGGTCAGACCATCTCCACTCCAGGCTACTGACCTCACCAAACTGCTATGACCCTGTAAAGTCCGCACACAGTCCCCAGTTTGCACATCCCACAGTTTCACCGTTTTATCAGAACTACCACTAGCCAAGGTCAGACCATCTCCACTCCAGGCTACTGACCTCACCAAACTGCTATGACCCTGTAAAGTCCGCACACAGTCCCCAGTTTGCACATCCCACAGTTTCACCGTTTTATCAGAACTACCACTAGCCAAAGTCAGACCATCTCCACTCCAGGCTACTGAGTTAACGCAATTGCTATGACCTACAAATGTCAATATTTCCCTTCCTGTTACGGCATTCCAAATTTGGACTCTACCGTTACTATCTCCTGTAACCAGGTATTTTCCATCTGGACTATAAGCAAGGGAATAAACTGATCCTAATGCCTTAGCAAAAAAAGTATCTGTTAAATTTGCCCCAGTCAGGTTGACATTAGACAAACTAGCCAAACCAAAATTTACATCAGGTATAACTGTCTCACTCAAATCCTGTTTTTCTAAAGCAAAGCGACTCCCTTTGAGTAACAACTGTACCGCATTACTGCCACAAAAACCTGCTTCTGCTTCGGTTTTACCTTTGGTGGCTTTGACTACTTCTAATAAACGTTGATTAGCTGCTGCTGACAACATGAGAAACATCAAATCTAAGACGGCTTTGGCTAACAGAGTTTTCCCAAAATTCCCGGTAGGGTCTATTTTTTCTTGGTGGCAGGGGCGAACATCCGCAAATTCTCGAAAATCTGCGGTTAAAATTCCTAAGTCTCGTCCCAATTTATAAGCAACAAAAAACTCTAATAATGACCTATGGGCAGGAGAATAATCACCATCAGCATTTCTAATTAACATGGTTTGCCCCATCATATCGTAATGCCAATGATCTAAATCTTTTTGTTCCTGGATTTCTTTGCTAAAACAACTCCGAATCCGGTCAGGAAATTCTTTATAATTTAAACTCATTTTGTCATTTGACAGCATTTCCCAGGATAATTCACACAGGAAATATAATTTATCTGCTATTGAGGTAAAAGTGCGTGCCGATTTAATATCCCGTTCCATTTTCTGCCGCACTGCATAGAGATAAACACGGGAAATATCCACAGGTTTACCAGATTCAATATCCGGTAATGCTTCCATAATTAAATCAATCATCACCGGACGACGTGCTAAGTCTAATAATTGTTGATTGTTAATTACACTAGCAACGGTTTCTGGTTTAGCTTTAAAATCAAGTACCTGTTTAATTTGTTCATCATCAAATTTTTCTAATTCTAAAACTTCAAATTGGGGCTGTTCTCCTGTTAAATTAGAAGTAGATGCTTGTAATTCTGCATTTAACAGTCTGCGTCCTTCCAATGCTTCAGGGAAATGTTCCGTCCGACAAGTTAAAATTGCTTTCGTTCCTTCTGTTCCTACAACTTTGGCTAACTCCCAGAAATTATTAATCATCGCTTGACGATCTACCCGTGCAGCCATTTCGTCAAAACCATCAAAGATTAATAATAATTTGCCCATGCGGTTAAGTTGTTCAAAGGCAGAATATCCAGATAAACCAATTTGATGTTTACGGAAAAAGAACTCAGAAAATAGAGATTCAATACTCACCGCTTTGGCATAATCTCTTAAAGGAATCACTAAGGGAATACGCGGTCTTTCAGTACCGTTATTTTTTGCTTTTAAATATTCCTGTAAAGCTAACCAAGCATAATGAAAAGCAAACCAAGTTTTACCTGTACCAAATTCCCCTAAAATTGATAAATGTTCTTTAACCGGATCATCTAACCATTGATTAATATAACCTTCAATCCATCCATCTTCTTGACCATAATGACTAATACCAATACGTTGTTTCGTTTTGGGGTTAATTTCCTCTTTAGTACAAGCTAAGGGAACATAATATTGATCAATTCCTCTGCTTTTAACTTCTGTTTCTAACCAATCAAAATAACCACTAAAATCAGCATCAGCTTCAATTAATTCATCAAATGAATAACAAAAAATATGGCTATTTTCAGCTTTTTCAACTTCGGTTCTGGCTAATTTACTAACTCGACGCGGTGCAACAATCCAACATTCATCAACTTTTTGAGTTTCTACAGCTTGTTTTACTGCATTAATATCATTAATTCCCGCTTCTGCTTCTACTCCGTGAATCAAAATCCGGTCATATCCTCGCCGTTTGGGGATATTAATAATCCATTCAAAATAATCTTTTTCTAAGACTTCGTATTGTTCAAATTTATAACCCAGTGTTTCAAACCATTTTTTTAATTGTTTAGCTAATTCTGTTTCTCTGACAATTTCCGCAGGTGGTAATAATTGCTGTTGACTTTGTACTATTTGGGCAATTTGTTTTTGAATCTCCGGTAAACTAAGTTGGTTAATTTGTTCCCGAACTTGAGTTAAACTATTTTGTAAATTCTCTAATTTATGGTCTTGTAAAATTTCCGTTGCTGTTCTAGGTCGTTTGGCAATTTCCACAAATAAACGGGCAAATTCAGCCAATTCTCGACGATAATCAATTTTTTGATCTTTGATTTTATCGCCAATATCAGAACTTTGAATATAATTATCTAATGTTTGAATATTAAAACTTTTATTTTGACTAAATGCTTTCTGAAACTCTTCTTTAATTTTTTGTTCTTTAAATAACTGTAAAATAGCTTTTGGTTTCCCGACTCCATACTCAATCAAAGTATAAACATAAACGCCATCAAAATCATTAGGTGGTGTCTCTGGTTTTAAATCAAATTTATTTAAAAGTCGTAATCGAGTTTCACTGTACTCTAATTTATCTAAGACTTTACCTACTGCTTCCCCAATTAATGCGTCAATAATTTTATCAAGCATAAACAAAACTTGGTATAAAGATTTTTACTTTTTATACCATCACACATATTTGCCTGTCAAGCTTTTAAAAAATCACTTTTAACCTTGATTATTCATCATTTTTTCGCAAACTCCTGAATTACTTCCTCGTTCCTCGTTCCCAGGTAGAACCTGGGAATGCAGGAATGCAATCAAGAAGGATCTGCCTTGTGCTAACATTAAATATGAGTTAGAGACTCATTAAATGTATTCCCTGTTGCTGATTCAGAGTTAAAATAGTAGATTAATAAACCAATCCAAACAAGATTGCAAAAACATCATGGTTTCTATTCCCAAGACAGCAATCCGGTTGTATGATACTGATTTTCTAGCATGGACACAGCAAACGGCTGAGTTAATCCGCGCCGGAAAATGGGATAGGGTAGATTGGGAAGCGGTTGTTGAGGAGATCGAAAGCTTGGGAAGGTCAGATAAACGAGAGTTGAAAAGCCGATTGGAGGTATTGTTACAGCATTTGCTAAAATGGCAATATCAGCCGAGCTTGCGAAGTGGCTCTTGGCAAAATACAATTACAGAACAACGCAACCGCATTGAAGATTTATTCCAAGATAGTCCTAGTCTTAATCCTTATTTAGAAGAAGTCTTAGCTGAGTGTTACCGCAGAGGCAAAAAACTAGCAAGTAACGAAACAGGAATTTCTCAAAATACCTTTCCAGCAGATTTACCTTACACTGTGACTCAAATTCTGGATATGGAATTTTTACCATAAACTGTAGTCCCTGTCAGAGACAGGGAACAAGAATAATTTAAACTTCCGCTTTTTCCTGAGACTGATTCAAAGCAACAACATCCTGCAACCTGGAAATCACAAAAGACTTCTCTAAATAAGAAAACAAACCGCCGGCTTTTGGACCTCGTTCTTTATTTAAAAACGATAGATACAAAGCCTTAAAAGCAATTGCTTGTTGAATACCTAACTCCTTAGTAGTTGAGAAAATCAAAGTTTGCAATTCCTCAGCATCCCAGTTAGAAATATTCTGCAAATTCTCTGCTAATTTCTGCAAATAAGCAACTTGTTCCTCATTCAAATCATTTGCTTTTTCTGGAACTTGTTCTAAATAAAGAACTAACTTTTCTTCCTCATCTGCGTAGTCTTGCAACCACTTTTGAGCCGAAGCAATTCTTTGATTGACAATGAATTGATCATACTCAGTTAAAGGCTGTTGACTGCGTTGTACAACCTCATCTTGAATATTTAAACGCGGAACTTGTAACAAAGAAATCAGCGTACTAAAATCAAAAGGTTGGAAAGGTTTAATTTCATCACCTAATTGCGCGTAAAATAACGGCATTAGTTCTTCAGTTAATTCAGAAGCTTGGGGATATTTGTTAATTAAAATATCGTAGTCTCTGAATAAACGAGTGACGGTTTCATAATTGGGTGCAAAATTAATTACTGTTCTCGGCTGAGTTCTTAACATCAAAAAGCGTAATAACTCAGGAGGAAGTAAAGCAGCAATTTCTTCTGCACTAGAACCCACACCCTTAGAAGAACTCATCTTCGTACCATTAACGAGAATAAATTCATACGGTGAATGAAAAGGAGGTTGCTTATTTAAAACCTTGCGACAAATAGCATTAGCCACATCTCTAGAACCACCTTTTTGAGAGTGGTCTTTACCTGCCATTTCGATAGTTACACCTACGACATCCCACTTCGCAACCCATTCCACTTTCCAAGGTAATTTACCATTACCATCAAAAGGAGAAACCCAACCAGAATGACCACAACCTTTTGTATAGTCAGTTGCATCTGGATTACAAGTGTAAAAAACTTCTGAACCGTTATAGTCTGTAGTTACAGTTGTGGCGATTTTGCCGCAATTTTCACAAATAACTTGAAAAGGATACCAGTTATTGGGGCGGTCTGCTTTACTTACTTCTTTATATGCTTCTCGGACTAGGTGAGCATTTTTTAAAAAAGTGTCGATATGGGAATTTAGTTTTCCAGAACGATATAAATCACGTAAAAAATAAGTTTCTGGTTTAATTCCTAAATACTCAAAAACTTCAAAAAATTCGCCAATGAAATATTTAGCGTAATCACTTGCACCTTCTCCAGGTGAAGGAACGTTACACAAAGGAAAACCCAAATAAGGAGAAAATTTTTCTTGGTCTAGGTATTTGGGAACTGTATCCAGCGCGTCATAGTCATCCACACCGTACAAGAATTTCACGGGCTTACCTGCGTGTTTCAAGGCACGGTAAATAACGTCATGGATAACCACACCCCGCAATGACCCGACGTGGACTCTACCTGATGGAGTCTTAGAATCATTAACTACCTGGTAGCCTTGTGCATCAGCAGCGATTTTATCAGCCCAAAACATTTGTCTTTATGTCTTTTCACAATCTCTCTATTCTACCTCTAGGATTCGTCATCAGTGATGAGTTAAATCAGCTATTGGCTTGTAGTTAGTGCTTTAGCGTGAAAAGCTTCCATAAAATCAATACACCTGTGCATCTGTTGTTGCATAATCTCAGTGTCAGCATGAAACCGTCGTCCATGACCTGGTAGCACCCACTCAAAGGAGTAATTGGCCAATTTACGCATAGATTTAATCTGTTCTGACCAGGAATACCAACAGAAATCACGAAAAGCCACTAACTGCTGAAAATCTTCTGACCAAGCAAGATGATCTCCTGTAAACAGAAATTTATTTTTATAGAGTAAAACTGTATGTCCTTTGGTGTGACCGGGAACAGGGATGATTAATAAATCTGGTGTGAGTTGAAATGGTTCTGAACTTGTCAACTGTATTTCTATATTGCGTGTATCTGGAGCAATATCATCAATATGCAAAATACGTTGACAGTGAAAATGTTCGGCAAATTTTTGATGATCTGCAATATCGTCTTTGTGAGATAGGAACATATAACTAATTCCTCCCATCTCTTCTAGACGCTTAACTAAAGGTGAAGTAAAGCGGGGAGAATCTACTAAAATGTTACCTTCTGGCAGTTGAATTAAATAAGAAGTAGCAGCAAAAGATTTTTCTGAATGATAGCCACAATGGTAAATATTTGCATTTATTAAAATTGGCAATGTTTGTTGCACACATTGAATATCTTTTGGTGTTTCTATTGTACCAATAGAACAAGTAGGACAAGATAAAAGTGCTTGTAGTGCTGCTAATCTTTCGGTATCATTTGTTGGTTGATGATAAACTGCTGATTGTTCACCACTACGAGAAAATACTTCAGAAGCCATCCAACGACAAGTATCACAATCAATACAAGTGGTATCAACGTAAAAATCGCCGTTGACATTTTGGGGACGACGCAAACTTAATTTAGCCATATTTAACCTCTGGCTGAGAATAAACCCTACATGATCACGCTAACAAAGATGACTCTGATTAAAGACTACCAAAAGCTAGATTGATAACTGGGTAATGGGTAATGGGTAAAAACTTCTTTTTTACCACAGTAATTTTCCTATGTGACAGTTAGGGTGAGGAATGTGGGTTATAGTCACAAACGAACTACTAAATTGATGGTCAGTCATCTCTACTTTTTTAAAAAACCTACTTTTTCACTAACCGAGTCATGATATGCCTCCTATTGTTTTTCAATTTAGTTCTCTAATAATTTATATAGTAATTAATAAACAGTAAGCCTTTAGTGAATTTATACTTTTCAAAAAATAAATTACTACCAGAGAATGAAATTACTTTATTCCATTAGTCATAAATAACGCATCAGACAAAACAAAAATTGCTGTTAATGGTTAATGAAGAATTAAAATCTTGAAACAATCCTGAATCCTGAATCCTTACGAGTATTTTATGTTCTTTTTCACAAGATATCTCTTTTGGTAGTAGAGCGATCGCCTAAAAAAGGAAGATGGTTACCGATAGGAGGTGAAAATGCGTCAACTCATTATCCAAGTGCCGCGCGGAAACGGAAAAGCCGTTATTGATCTTGCTAAATCTCATAATGGCGCAAATCTGGCACAGTTTGAAGGGAATGCAGATGAACCAATTGATCTGGTAATGGTTCACATTTCAAATCAAAAGGTTGGGGAACTGGTAGAGCAGTTGCAAGACTTGCCCAAAGTACACATCACGCTCATACCAACTGGTGTGATGGCTCTGCAACCACCTGCGTCATCAGCACCACAGCAGGTTGTGGATGTAGAGGAACGCAGTCCGATTGAGATTTTTCTCTCCGGTTTGCAAAGCTTTGGCTCATGGCGAGGCTTTCTTGGTTATGCAGCACTCGCAGGCTTTGTGGTCTGGATTGGCTTGTATACTAATACAACTTACTTGCTGGTGGCGGCGATGCTGATAGCACCGTTTGCAGGCCCGGCAATGAATACAGCGATCGCTACTGCATGGGGCGATCGCAAACTCTTAGGACGGAGTATTTTACGATATTTTGCCGCTTTAACAGTCATAATTGCCACTACTTGGCTACTTAGCCTGATATTACGGCAAGAAATTCCCACCAGTTTAATGTTAGAAAGCAGTCAGGTTTCAGCAGTGGCAGTGATTTTACCATTGGCAGCCGGAGCAGCAGGGGCGCTTAACTTGGTACAGTCAGAGCGGAGTAGTTTAGTATCTGGAGCAGCGACAGGAATGTTAGTTGCGGCTTCCTTAGCTCCACCTGCGGGAATCGTGGGTATGGCCAGTGCCATTGGCAGATGGGACATGGCAATTTCGGGGCTGTTCTTACTGTTTTTACAACTATGCGGTATTAACTTCTCAGCAGCTTTGTTGTTTCGAGTGTTCGGGTTGTCTGCTCAAGAAACTCGCTATCAGCGTGGTAAAAAACGAGTCTTTTTTTCTGCCTTGACAATCACTATCTTCGCATTGGCAGGTTTACTCACTTGGCAGTTCATAAATTCGCCTAATCTCCAACGCTCTAGTCTTGCCCAACGTGCCAACGCCCAAGTCCAGAAAACTGTGGAACAAGTTGGTTTAGCAAAATTAGTCGAATCGAATGTGCGCTTTACACGAGCCAATATTGCAGGACAAGATACCCTGCTATCTGTTTTTATGTACAGCGTCAACCGCAAATTACAGCCTCTAACGAAGAAATTCGCGCTCGCCTCACCCAATCAATTCAAACCCAATTATTAAAACAAAACCTCAACGTCACACCTTTAGTTAGTGTAAATGTTCTAGAGCCTCCGGCAGCTAGGCAATAATACGAATTTTCCCAAATCCGCTATTAATTACGAATTACGAATTGATATTATGAATAGCTCTCAGCTAGAAAAACAAGCCCTAGAAAAAGAACGCATCGAAGTCTTACAGCAGTTAGAAGATTGGCTAGAAACTCCTATGCTGGTGCTGGGCTTTGCGTGGTTAGCACTATTCATCATCGAGATGATCTGGGGGTTAAATTCTTTACTGGAAGCTGTTAGCATCACTATCTGGATTATTTTTATTTTAGATTTTCTGCTGAAACTAGCGATCGCCCCTCATAGAATTTCCTATATCAAAAGCAACTGGCTAACAGTTATTTCTCTGTTTTTGCCAGCACTGCGTACTTTTCGGATTATACGAGTCATAAAAATACTCCGAACAGCACGGGCTGTAAGAGGACTCCAACTGTTACGAGTCATGACTCGTGCTAACAGAAGTATGCGGATTTTAGCAGCAAGTGGGACCCGTCGAGGGTTTAGTTATGTTGTGGCGTTAACAATGATTGTTACTGTACTAGGAGCAGCAGGGATGTATGCGTTTGAGAATGAAGTGCCTGTGGAATCTGGGCTGCACAATTACGGTACTGCTTTATGGTGGACAGCAATGCTGATCACAACGATGGGTTCTGAGTATTGGCCGAAAACGCCCGAAGGTCGGGTGCTTTGTTTTTTCCTAGCATTGTATGCGTTTGCCGTGTTTGGCTATGTGACTGCAACTCTGGCAACGTTCTTTATTGGTCGTGATGCTGATGATGATGAAGCAGAGTTAGCTGGAGCGAAATCTATTCAAGTACTTCAGACTGAAATCGCCGCATTGCGACAGGAAATTCAAGAATTATTGCATCAAAATTCACAGCGTTGATATGAGCAAAAATTAATTACTGAGGAAAGTTCATGAATGCAGAAATCTCCGCAGCTTGGGATAAAGTTCAAAGCATGATTAACGGGTTTATAGTTTTGCTACCTAACCTTCTGTTAGGGTTAATTGTCTTTATAGTCTTTTTGTTTATTGCTGGCAGAATTAAGGTACTGGTTAAGCGGTTAACCCGCAATCGTCGCTCCGCCCGTAATCTTGGATTAGTCCTGGGAAGGTTAGCTCAGGGCATAACCATTTTGATTGGTTTGTTTATCGCCCTTTCCATTGTAATTCCCTCATTCAAAGCAGGTGATTTAGTCCAACTTTTGGGAATTAGTGGTGTTGCAATTGGTTTTGCTTTCCGCGATATTTTACAAAATTTCTTAGCTGGGATTTTAATTCTGTTGACTGAGCCGTTCCAAATCGACGATCAAATTGTTTTTAAAGGCTTTGAAGGAACAGTTGAAAATATCCAAACAAGAGCAACTACAATCAGAACTTATGATGGTAGGCGGATTGTCATTCCGAACTCGGAATTATTTACTAATTCGGTAACTGTCAACACTGCCTTTGATAACCGACGATTAGAGTACGATGTCGGCATTGGCTACGGCGACGACATTGACCGTGCCAAGCAGTTAATGCTAGACGCAATGCTTAGTGTAAATGAAGTTTTAAAAGATCCGGCTCCTGATGTACTAGTAATGGAACTTGCCGAAAGCACTGTTAACATCCGTGTGCGTTGGTGGGTTCATCCACCACGACGCGCAGATAATCTTATTTCGCGGGATAAAGTGATTACTGCAATTAAGAAAACGCTCGTTGCAAACGGCATTGATTTGCCCTTCCCAACTCAACAAATTCTGTTCCACGACCAGACAGAAGAGACAGATGGAAACCGTTCCCGCCAGCGTGAAGGTTGGCCATCTGGTAAAGGTGAAGTACCGAAGCCTCGCCGCATCAGCGATTCACTCAGGTTACTTGCCCAAGTGCGATCTTCACAAGATAACAACGGTAAAGTAGATTCTCAAACCAACGAACAATGAGAAATGTCAAGATAAGCAAACTGTGGGATCAGCTCCACTCAAGTTACTGGTTCATACCGGCGGTTATGGCGGTGGTAGCTACTGCTTTGGCTTTCACAATGCTTAATCTTGACCGCACAGGCAAGGTAAACATTGATTATTGGTGGATTTACACAGGTGGGGCGGATGGAGCGCGATCGCTGTTAGGATCGGTTGCAGGTTCGATGATTAGCGTTGCTGCTACAGCCTTTTCAATTACAATTGTGGCACTTCAGTTGGCTGCTTCCAATTTCGGGCCGCGACTTCTGCGTAATTTTATGCAGGATACAGGTAATCAAATTGTACTAGGCACATTTATTGGTACGTTCATCTACTGCTTGCTTGTACTGCGGACAATTCATGGAAAAGGAGATGGATACGAACAGTATGTGCCACAACTTTCAGTTACAATCGGCACTTTACTGGCAATTATTAGCATTGGTGTATTAATTTATTTTATCCATCATGCTTCAACCATAATTCAGGCATCTCACGTAATCCAAAATGTTAGTGAGGATTTACATTCAGCAATTGAACGGTTATTCCCCGAAAAGATTGGGCATGGTAAACCAGAAGATAGCCTTGGAGTTGAAGAAATTCCCATCTCCTTTGAGGAGGAAGCTTTACCAATTCGAGCTAATGGAACTGGTTATTTACAAGCAATTGATGACGAAGAATTTATGGAAATTGCTTGTAAACATAATTTGCTAATACGCCTTAAGGTTAGACCAGGAAAATTTTTAATTCAAGGTAGCGATTTAGCCCTGGTTTTTCCTCGGAAAAAAGTAAATAAAAAACTTACCAAACAAATCAATGATGCCTTTATTTTGGGCAAAGAACGTACAGAGCAGCAGGATGTAGAATTTCCTATCAATCAGTTAGTAGAAATTGCTCTGCGTGCCATCTCTCCTGCTGTGAATGATCCATTTACTGCAATTCGCTGTATTGACCGAATTAGCGCAGGACTGTGCCACTTAGTTCAACGAGATTTTCCTTCGCCCTATCGCTACGATAAAAATAAAAAATTGCGCTTCATTGCTGAAAGAGTAGATTTTCAAGGATTGGTTGATTGTGCTTTTAACCAAATTCGGCAGTATGGAAAGTCGGATGCAGGAGTAACTATTCGTTTGTTAGAAGCTATAGCTGCAATTGCTACTTACACCAACAGTTCTAAATATCAAGCAAGCCTGCGCCATCATGCTGACATGATTTTAGAAGATAGCCGTGAAGGATTATCACAAGAACAAGACCGCAAAGATGTAGAAGAGAGTTATTATCAGGTCATTAAAAATTTAAATAATGATGGCAATAATAAGGATTGGGATTAATCAGATAATGGCGTTTTAAATTAATAGTTTTGAGGTAATAATTATGAAAATTCTGAATTGGAAAGGTTATCGAATTATCGCATGGATAGGACAGGCTCTACTAACAATTTTTGTCATAGTCGCAGCAGTTCAAGGTAAGTGGTCAAATGCCTTGGGTCTTGCATTCTTCCTTGTTGTATCCTTTGTGTTTGTTATCCGAGATAGTAAATTACCCACTTTATTTGATTTTTTGTTTGTGTTGGCCGCATTGCTCAATGCTACTGGTTGGGTATGGGATTTATTTGGTATGCCAGGCCCCTATGACGAAATTGTTCATGCTTATACGACTTTTGCAATTACCCTAGCACTTAGTTTTTTAGTCTATGGTTCAATGTTGAATATATTTCGGAATCATACACTTTTGTATTTAGTGACAATTGCTAGTTTTGGAATTGCTATTGGTGCTTTGTGGGAAGTCACGGAATGGTCTGCTGGTAAAATTCTCAATACTCAAGTAATTGAAAGCTTGGATGATACAATTATTGATTTAGTTATGGACACTCTCGGTGCTGGATTAGCGGCTTTAATTAGCCTTTGGGCGTTGCGAAAGTGGACAAATCGTAATCCAGAAGCAAACAATTCAACATCTGTTGAAAACACCTAATACCCACCTTCCGCACCCCAAGGCACTGCCTCCTCTTTTTAAGGGGGATTTAGGGGGATCTACAAGTATTAGATACCACACAAAAAAGTTTATAGCTACGCCACGCAAGCTATCAAACATCCTCTAAGGGAAAAATTCACTATCTAATACCTGTTGAGTAGTAAAGGGACATTTCTCTGGGAATATATCAGGTAATAATCCTGTTTCTTCCGCAGCCCAATCTAAAGCGGGAGAGTAACATTCTGCAAAAATACTCTCATAATAATTTTTCAAACTAGGATGTTTTTGGATAGACTTATTAATACGACGGCGATGTTCTTTAATACTTGCTCGCCAACTGCCAGAACGTTTTTCTGGTTGATATTTACATTTTAAGAGATGGGCTATAATTACAATGAGATTGTTTTCTAAAGCATCCTTTAAACTACCGCCCATTTCCTCGATTTCTTCTACTAATAAATCAATATCTAAATTATCAAAATTACGATGTTTTAAATTTTCAATAGTTGACTCTAGCCATAATTGATAATTCTGCTCGTAGAGAGAATTTAAACCAAACTGATTATTACTGATCATTTTGTTACTAACTCCTGCACTGCATTCTTAGTAATTTCTTGGATGACTGCTAAATCTGGTGGTAGTGTTTCGCTTTCCATCCCTAACCATAAAAGATATTCAATATTACCCGCAGGTCCAGTGATGGGAGAAAATGTCAAACCCCGATATTTCCATCCTAATTCTAACGCTGTTCGCAAAACTTGAAAAATGGCATCAGCATGATCTTTTGGCTCACGTACTACACCTTTTTTACCTACACGAGATTTACCCACTTCAAATTGTGGTTTTACTAATAAAATTGCTTCCCTTGGTGCTTGTGTCAAACGCCAAATTGCTGGTAAAACTTTAGTTAAAGAAATAAAGGAAACATCTACAACAGCTAAATCAGGAAATGTTGATCCATCTGTATATAATTGTTCTGGTTGTAATTCCCGTAAATTAGTACGTTCTTTTAAAATAACTCGTTCATCAGTTCTGATTTTCCAGTCAACTTGTCCGTAACCAACATCAATTCCATAAACTTGGGTTGCACCATTTTGTAATAAACAATCTGTAAAACCACCTGTAGATATTCCCCCATCTAAACAAATACGTCCATCGGCGGAAATTCCAAAAAAGGCTAAAGCTTTAGATAGTTTTTCACCACCACGAGAAACAAAGGGAGGACGTTCTTTAACTACTATCTGTGCTGTTGTATCTACCTCAGTTCCAGGTTTATCTATCAGTTGTTCATTTACCCTCACTTCCCCAGCTTGAATCAGTCTTTGTGCTTGCTGACGGGAAGGACATAAACCCAAATCTACTAATAATGTATCTAATCGTTGTTTCATATAGCTGGGAATAGGTAACAGGGAACAGGGAACAGAGTTAAAAATCTTTTAGTGTATGGATTTTTGACGTTAATTGTGTATCTCATTGAAGTGCATACCGCTATATCTGTGAGGGTAGGGAATAGGGAATTCTTGATTTTTCAATCCAAAATCCAAAATCCAAAATTATCCTGACTCCTTATTTTAAATATTTTTCCAACATCTCCCGAACTTGCTGAACACGAATAGGTTTAGTTAGAAAATCATTCATCCCTGCTTGTAAACAAGATTCTCTATCTTTATCTTCTTCATTGGCTGTCATTGCAATAATCACAGGACGTTGATCAGGTTGCCAATGTTTGCAGATTTGGCGTGTTGCTTCTAAACCATCCATTTCTGGCATTTGCATATCCATTAATACTAAATTATAATATTTTTGGTCTAGTGCTGAGATTGCTTCTTTACCATTATTCACAACATCAGCAGAGTAGCCTAAGGTTTGCAAAATACGCAAAGCAACTTTTTGATTTACTAGGTTATCTTCTGCTATGAGAATTTTTACTTCAGATGCTGTTTTAATTGATGTTTCTAATAAAGGAAGATTAAGTTGTTTTGTATGTTTAATTTTATCATCTTCATAAAGATACCGCACCTGTAAAAATTCCGAAATTTTATCAAAAATTATTTGTGCTTGCAATGGTTTACGTACCATCTCATCACAGCCAGCGGCTTTAATTGCGGCTCTTTCTTCTTCAAATACACTAGCAGTTAAGGCAATAATAATTACTGGTTTGTTCTGTTCTTGACTAAGTTGGCGAATTATTTTAGTAGCTGTATAACCATTTATTTCCGGCATTCGCATATCCATCCAAATTAGGTGCGGTTGCCATTCTTGCCATAATGTTATTGCTTCTTTACCATTCTTGGCTTCCCGAACTTCAAAACCAATAGGTTGAAGTAACTTAACTAACAACTGACGATTATTTTCTATGTCATCAGCAATCATAATTCTATAATGAGTTTGGTCGGGAGCCAAAGCCATAATTCTGCGCGTTGATAATGGTGAAGCAACTGCATCAACTAAAACCGAGCGAAAGCGAATTGTAAAGTGAAATATACTACCCTTACCTAAAGTGCTGTCAACGTGAATATCACCTCCCATCAGTTGTACAAATTTACGAGTAATGACTAAACCTAAACCTGTTCCTTGATGAGATTTACGCCCTGATTCAGTTTGGACGAAAGGATTGAAAAGGTGTTTTAATTCTTCTGGAGCAATACCTGTTCCTGTATCTATAACTGCAAATTTTAGAGTATTTTTTTCTTGCGCTTCTACCTTGAAAGTGACACTTCCCTGATGAGTAAATTTAATGGCATTACTGAGCAGGTTCAGGAGAATTTGTCTGAGTTTACCCTTGTCTGTGCGAATACATTGGGGTAAATTTGGGGCTAAATCAAAGTAAAGTTTAATTCCTTTTTCTGTAGCTTTGAGTTGTAGCATTGATTGGAGAGATTCAATCAGTGTAGAAAGATGAAAATTAGTTTTATTAAATGTGATCTTCCCTGCTTCGATTTTTGACATTTCTAAAACATCATTAATTAAAGACAGCAAGTGTTCACCACTGGCAATAATAATATCTAAATTTTCTTTTTGTTCAGCATTGAGAGTCGTATCCCCCTGCATTAATTGAGTGAATCCCAAAATGGCATTTAGGGGGGTTCGTAATTCATGACTCATATTCGCTAAAAATTCGCTTTTGGCACGGTTGGCGGCTTCTGCTGCTTTTTTTGCCTGTGTTAATTCTAATTCCGCCTGTTTGCGCTCAGTAATATCCAGAGCAGTGCCGTGCCAACAAATATCCCCATTCTCGCGGCGTTCTGGTTGGGACGTTGCTTGTAACCATTTCAGTTTACCGGAAGGTGTGATGATGCGCCATTCGTGGCTAAATGTTTCTAAAGTAGAGGCACTACGTTCAACTGCCTGCATATAGCTGGGAACATCTTCAGGATGAAACTGCTTGAAGACAACTGTTGCATCGTTGAGAATCTCCTCAACCTTAGCTTCGTTAATATGTGCGATCGCCTGATTCACATACTCAAAGGTAGTTAAGCCATCAGAACGCATGAGTAAAGAATAAATGACTCCTGGTGAAGAGGTTGCTAGATGTTCTAATTGGGCTTGAGAACGCCGCAAAGCTTCCTCTGTTTGTTTCCGGGTTGTAATATCCCGTACCATGACTAAAACTTCATTGTCATTGAGGGGAGTAATCCGGCTTTCTTCATATTGAATTTTTCCCTCTACCTCAAGTTGCTGTTCGTAGGTTTCAAGTTTACCTGTTTGTAGTGCTTGTTCTACATAATACATTCGCTCTTTTGCTCTGTCGGGGGGTAGGATATCAAAGATATTTTTCCCGTCTCGACTGCGATGAGGATGAATAGGTTGAAATTCGTTACCTACAAAGATATTCTTGTAATTACCATGGCAATCTAAACGCAAAAGTAAGTCAGGAATAGCCGCAATTAAAGCGCGGGTAGTCTGTTCACTCTGACGCAATGAAGCTTCAATTTGTTTGCGCTCGGTGATATCTTTGGCGATAATCATGGCGCATCGCTTTCCATGCAGTTCAATTACTTCTGCGGAAGCTAACAGGGTTCTAATTTCCCCCGATTTCATGCGAAAGTTCAATTCCCAATTATGAATGTAACCATCTGTTTGCATGGCTTGGAAGTAGCGATCGCGGTCTTGGAGATTTGTCCATAAGTTCAATTCCACAGAAGTTTTACCAATGACTTCTTCACGGCTATATCCTGAAACTTCCAAAAAACTTTGATTAACTTCTAAATAACGTCCTGCCTTCAAAGTGGCGATCGCTATCGGGTCAGGACTATTACCAAACAATTTGGTAAATTTGGCTTCTGATTCCTCTAGGGCAACTGCTAAACTAGCAAATGCTTGACGTAGTTGCTCAGACATTAGATTAAAAGATTTTGCCAATTTTGATAATTCTTGAATCGGCAAGCTTTCCGGTATTGTCTGATGAGGATCACCTGTTGTTATTGCCTCACTCATGACAATTAAACGTCGTAGAGGTTTAGTAATCCAACTTGATATAATTGTTGCTAGTGCGATCGCTCCCAACAATGCTCCCACACATAATATAATTGTTGTGCGGCGATTAGCATTAATTTCCGCCATAAAATCATTTTCTGGGACAACCGTTACTACCAACCAATCTAAACCATACTCATCTTGATAAGGCTGAATTTCTACAAAATCGCGTTCTCTTTTTTGATAAAAAATTAGTTTTTCTGGTTTTTTAATTTGCTCAACATTACCAAATTTATGCTTTATTTCCTGGGCTATCTTTTGCGTCAATTGATTTTTACTATCTGAAGCTGCTAGGCGAATAAATTTTTTATTAATATGATTGTATGGCTTTTCTAAAGTAGAGCTTGCTACTAAATCCCCAGATTTTTCGATAATAAAAATTTGCCCGTTGGCCGAAGGTTTCAAATTATTTAAAAAGGTGCTGATATCTTCCAAAATCAGACCTACAGTAAATACTCCTTGCAACTTACCATTTTGATCATAAACAGGCGCAGAAGCATTAATTCCTGCCAAGGAATAATTCATCCAAGGAAAGATTTTCGTCCAATTATTGTTACCAAAATTTTTAGCAACTTTATACCAAGCTGTCCGATGCAATTCAACATCTCTTTTGATCAAAAACTTGGCTAGATTCCCATTTTTATCTGTCACATAAGTATACTGCACCCCGTAATCAGGTTTTTGATTTACAGATACTAATAGTTGTCCTTGATATCTGGCGTAGCCAATAGTATCTCTTTTTTCATTTCCATAACCAATAGTTGTAATAGTTTCAAAAATATGAATTTGTTCCCAAAGATGATGTTGAACTTGCTCAATATCCTCTACATTTAACTCACCTAATTTCACCGCATTCAAATTCAGGCGATTAATTATATGTGGTGTGTTTAAATATTCATTCAGACGGGTTTTAACTTGAACATTGACGCGCTCAATTACCTGCTCTGCTAAATTTGCGACTGCTTTCTGTCCACTTGTAAAGGATAGATACCCGGTTAAACTTACTGCTACCACAATCAGCAGTACAAAGGGAACTACTAATAGTAGTCTGAGGGGAATTCTGTAAAAACGGGAAGTAAACTCAGTCCAGTGGTAGATCAAGCGCATTTAAGTAGGTCAGCTTTTAAGTAGGTAATAAGTATGACCAAAAATCAGATCAATAAGATACAGCAGAAGTCAGGAGTCAGTCATAAAAGCAGGAGTGTGGCATAACTTTCTCAACTATCAGTATGTATAACTAATCATTAGGTTTGCAAATTGCTTTTAGTCTCACTCCAGCCAACTCCAAGAAGAAAAAATCAATTTCCAAGGTAGTTTTAGCTGACTGCTCTTGACCCTGAATGCTTATTTAAATCAATTTACAGTAATTATCACACCCAAACTCTCATTTCCCAACCTATCTACCGCACACACCGCATAAGTCCCCGGTTGTACAGTTGCAAAGGTAGTACCAGCAGACAAAATTCTTTGAATGATCCAATTATCTCCACTTTGACGATAAAGACTCCAAGAACGTACAGGTTGATTATCACCAGTTTGCCAATTCAATCTCCCATCTTGAAATTTCAGTTCTTTAGGAGGAAATGGAGGTGTCATACTTCGCCATGACATAGTAGGAACTATCGCCGGACGGGAATAATAGACTTGTTGAAATTGGTCAGCAATACCTTGGCGGTTATCTTTGATGGAACTCATACTAAAAAAGATATTCCCCAAAGAAAAGTTTGTGGCTAAGTTGCGAGAAATCTGAATCTGCTTTTGAATTTCTGTATTTTTCCAAACCTTACCATCAAGTTGTCCGATATTGTTACCAGCGTAAATATGTCTTTGTTTGGTATTAGCTTCAGTCCACCATTTCAGCAAAACTTCATAACTCTGTTGTGTTTGGTCAGTACGCCAATAAAGTTGGGGGGCTAAATAATCTATCCAACCTGCTTGCAACCATTTTTTAGAGTCAGCATAAAGCACATTATAGGGATCTAAACCAACAATCCCGGCTGGTTGTCCGGGACGATAAATACCAAAGGGACTAATGCCAAATTTAACATGAGATTTGGTCTTTTTAATGCCTTCAGATAAACGCAATACCATTTGATTGACGTTTTCCCGTCGCCAATCTTCTAAGCTGAGTTTACCGCCATTTGCTTTGTAAGTTGCGTAGGTTTTGTGATCAGGGAAAGATTGACCAGATATAGGATATGGGTAAAAATAATCATCTAGATGAATGCCATCTACATCGTAGCGGTTAAGAACATCAATAATGACGTTGTAAGCTCGATCTTGAACGATTTTTGCACCAGGGTCCATCCATAATTGATTACCCCATTGATAAACTACTTCGGGATTAGTTATAGCTATATGGGGACGGACATTAAAACCACTTTTGGTAGTAGTTTTGGCACGGTAAGGATTGAACCAAGCATGAAGTTCAATATTGCGTTTATGACATTCAGCGATCGCAAATTCTAAAGGATCATAAAATGGTTCTGGTGCTTTTCCCTGAGTTCCCGTAATCCAAGCACTCCAAGGTTCTAACGCCGAAGCATATAAAGCATCCCCTTCTGGCCGCACCTGTAAAATCAAAGCATTGAAATTTAAAGACTGTAATTGTTTAATAATTTCCAGTAGTTCCGTTTTCTGCTGTTCAACAGCCAGTCCAGGTTTAGAAGGCCAATCACTATTCCACACAGTTGTCACCCAAGCACCCCGAAACTCGCGGTTATGACTTACCTTCACAGTAGGGGTAGTGGGTTGAGTTGGCGATGATGGCGGTACTACAATATATTCAGAAGCAATTTTTTCCGCCCTCCCCAGATATACCAAAGCTTGATATACCATCACAGATACATCAGCACGAGTAGCAGCCATTTTGGGGTTGAGTAATTTGATATTGGGATAACTAGTCACCCAATCGACACGAGTGGCGATCGCTACCTGATTGATCCCATAGTTAGGAATTGCCGCCGCATCTTGATAGATTTCTGGTAATTTACTTAATAGGTCAGGCTGGACTTGACTACCAATTCCCAAACCATTGACCATAGCAACTAAAATATCACCCCTGGAAATACTATCATTAGGCCGAAAAGTCTGATCAGGGTAGCCAACCAGAAAACCTGTTTCGTAAACCTTTTTAATTGCACTGTTAGCCCAGAATGTAACAGGGACATCTCCAAAAGGTACATATTCCCGTTTTTTAGTCACCGTAAATACAGAAGCTATGATAGCCGCAAACTCAGCACGGGTAACGGGATAATCAGGGCGAAAAGTCCCATCTCGATATCCATTAACAATGCGACGCTGGGCTAAAGCCTGAATAAATAAACGCGCCCAATGATTTTGAATATCGGGAAATGATCCAGAAGTAGATACCATTATTTATTGTTAGTAGATTAACATCCACTGTTAATTTAGCAACAGAAGGCAGGGGGCTAGTAACTGAGATAGAAAATCAATAATTACCAATTACCAATTACCTGCACACTCAAACAAATGCAACCCCAACCGTTGTGATAGTTCTTCGCACACCTTCACCCCCCGCAGGCTATTACCCCGCGCATCTAGCAGAGGTGAAAACACACCAATTCCCATCTGGCCGGGAACAACAGCGATAATTCCCCCACAAACGCCACTTTTCGCCGGAATACCAATTTTATAAGCCCATTCACCCGCAAAGTTGTACATCCCACAGGTGTACATCACACTCAATATATCTTTGATATAACAACTATCTACCGCTTTCTCCTTGCTAATTGGGTTCACTCCTTTATTAGCGAGAGTAGCTGCCATCACGGCTAAATCTCGACAATTTACCATCACAGAACATTGTTGAAAATATAAATCCAGTGCTTCTTCAATATTTTGGTCAATCATGCCAAAATTTAGCATAAGATGGGCAGTAGCTCGGTTACGGTGTCCCGTGCTGCGTTCGGAAGTAAATACCGAAATATCCACAAACACATCCCGACCAATATAGCGCCGATACATTTCTAATAAGCGGTTAAGGCGTTCTGTAGCACCATTACCTTTAATCAAGCTGGTAGTGGCTATAGCCCCAGCATTTACCATTGGGTTATAGGGTCGCTTTGATTGTTCATCAAGGATAATGGCATTAAATGCCTCTCCAGTCGGTTCTACCCCCACCCTAGTTAACACATAATCCCGTCCATGATCTTCTAAAGCTTGTCCATAGACAAACACCTTGGAAATCGACTGGATAGTAAATAGCTGTTGATAATCACCGACTTCATAAATCTGACCATCCGTAGTAGCGATACAAATGCTAAACAAGTTGGGGTTTACTTTTGCCAGTTCGGGAATGTATTTTGCTACTGTACCCTCTTGCAGAGATTTGTACTGGGAATGCAAATCTTTGAGAACTTCCGAAAATGGTGATGAACCTATTTCTTGATCTTGTGAGTTTGCCATAAGGCTAATAACTTGCTAATAACTATCATAATTGATGGATTAGTTCTGGTCAGCAGTAGTAAAGTAATCTTTAATACATCAAAAACTAGACTTTACAAGTTGACGACCCTGATTTATTCTCCCATCATTGCTTTTTTTTGAGCAGAAAAAATTCTTACTGTCATTACAACTATTTTTACAACCGTAATTATACTTTAGTAATGAAAATAGTCTATACTAAAACTTTTGTAAATTATGGGCTAAATTTGTATTAAAAAACACAAGTCATTGATATTTATTAGAACGCTCATCACAAATAGTTTCATCTCAAAAAATTAATTAATTATGATTAATATGGAAATTTTCTCACATTAATTAATAAATAACTCTTAAGTGTAAATACGCATAAATGTAATTGATATTTATATTTATTTACCCAAAATTAACTGTTTATTAAGTTAAATCTATCACCTAAGCTTAAATATTGTCCGTCTAACGATCAGGTTAGTAGACAACTCGTTTAACATCAGCCTAATATTTAGTTTTCATAAAAAATTATTCATATCCCGAAAAAAAATGTTACATATCCAAAAACCTTATTCGCAAAAGGTTTTGACCCAGAAAATCGAATGTGAAGAGGGGAGACCTGAACAAGACTTACGCTAAAACCCTGATCCCCAAGCCCAAAAGTTCATGTTACTCTGTTGCAGTTATAAACAAAAAGTGAAAGCGGAACGAGTTCAAGTTTCAGGGTCTATCACCATCACAGGTGAAAAACCCACGAATTAAAAAACTAAAGTTCTACAGTCGCTTTAAAATCGGACGCATGAATCAAAGACATTTGTGGACTACTGTCGCTGTGTTTCTGTCTGTTTTGGGTCTACCCTCAGTGGGTCGTACTCAAACCATTAAGGGAAACGCTCCAACTTACCAAGCATCTGCTATAGCTGATGCAGTGAAAGTGGGAGAGTACCAATCCCCGAAACCGAAACCTACCTTGGATGCTGTGAACACACAAATTCATCCTCACAGCGTTGAAGGCCGTCAAGCGGCAACCCTTTACATCCGAAATATTCCTGTTCTTACATTTCTAAGTTCTGCACCAGTTACTCATGCAGAAACAAAAGTGGGAACAATTGGAAATAGTGAGGGCGTTAAATCTTATGCCCTTGCCGCTAGTCACTCAGCCAAGGTAGCGAGTCTGGGGAGTGTGATGGATGTGAGCAAATCGCCTAGCTCCATTATTGCCAATGACCCAGTTCAGAGAGCCAGCTTAGTAGCCTCTAAAATCAACCGTTTGATTCGGGATAACGCAGACGCAAGCCAAATTACCGTAAGTTGGAAAACAGGGGAAAAATCTCCAGTCAACAATAATAATAAAGCCCAAGACAAAAGCTACTCTGTTCAACAACAGCTAGATCGCTACACCATCAAAATCAACGGTAAAGAATTGGTGGAAATCAATGCTGCCACCCAACTAGCAGATAGTACCAGAAATCCAGCACAAGATGCTTTACAAGCAACCAATCGCCTACGGAGACTCATAGGTAACGCATCTCCCATCAGCGAAATTGCTAACTTACCAGCAAATACAACCATCTCCATGCCCAAGCTACCTCAACAGGTTGCTATTCGTGGAATAAAACTCAACTTCAAGGGTCTAGCTTCTTGGTATGGTTATGATTGGGCTGGTAGGAAAACTGCCAATGGGGAGAGATTTAATCCCGAAGCAATGACAGCAGCCCATCGTAGTTTACCCATGGGTACAAAAGTTCGTGTGACTAACACCCGGAATGGCCAGTCTGTGGTTGTGCGAATCAATGACCGTGGTCCATACATCGGTGGTCGAATTATTGACCTTTCTCTGGGTGCAGCCCGGATTTTAGGAATGATGAACAGTGGAGTTGCTCCAGTGCGTATTGATGTGCTGGGAAGATAACACGCTTCCTCAAACAAACTCCTTTTCGCTCTTCACTATTGTTTAATTCCCCTGGTTCACTAATTCCTTACCCCGATTATGGTTTGCGCCAAGCTGCGCTATTAGATATAAACTAACGGGGGAGAGGATAGAGAAGAACTAGGGGAATTTTGTGCGCCTGCTGACAACAGTTGCAGCTTTACGCTGTTATTTAAATCAACGTCGCTGGGAAAGCAATCTCAAGCTTTCAGAGGAGCTATTGCTTGATGAGCAGACTACCTGGTATCCGACAGAAATTGGTTTAGTCCCGACTATGGGAGGGCTGCATCAAGGTCATCTTAGCCTCATTGAAAAGGCTAGGCAAGAAAATTCTACGGTGATTGTGAGTATTTTTGTCAATCCCCTACAATTTGGTCCTAATGAGGATTATCAACGCTATCCTCGTGCTATAGAGCAAGACCAACAATTGTGTGAACAAGCTGGAGTAGATGCGATTTTTGCCCCTACTCCGGAAGAAATGGGAATTTCTCCGAAGAATATACAAGAAACTCAAGTGACACAAGTAATCCCTCCATCTGGTATGATAAGTAGCTTGTGTGGTAGATATCGGCCGGGTCATTTTCAAGGTGTGGCGACGATTGTCACCAAGCTTTTCAATTTGGTACAGCCTGACCGAGCCTACTTTGGTCAAAAAGATGGTCAGCAACTGGCAATTATTAAACGTCTGGTGGCTGATTTAAATTTGCCGGTGGAGATTGTTGCTTGTCCAACGGTGCGGGAAGTGTCGGGCTTGGCTTTGAGTTCTCGTAATCAATATTTGACTGCAACGGAAAAAGAGCAGGCAACAGTGTTATATAAAGGCTTGCAGCAAGCTGAGGCGGCGTTTCGTGCTGGCGTTCGCAACAGTAGTCAGCTGATAGCATTGGTGTGGGCAGAAATCGCAAAGATCAGCACTATCTATGTTGAATATATTGAATTGGTTGAACCGACTACATTGATGTTTTTAGCAAAAGTTGAGGAGGAAGGAATGCTGGCGATCGCAGCCCGTCTTGGTTCTACACGTTTGATTGATAATACCATCTTGCGCGATGTCTACAACGGGCTACGCCAACCTATTATCGCCATTGATGGTCCTGCTGGTGCTGGTAAGTCTACTGTGGCTCGCCAAGTGGCATCCGAGTTGGGTTTAGTGTATTTAGATACGGGTGCTATGTACCGGGCTATCACTTGGCTAGTGCTACAAACAGGTATTGCTATTAATGATGAGTGTGCAATCACCGAATTAGCAAGCCAGTGTAACATTGAACTGACTCCCAGCCACAATCTCGAAACTCCCGTGCGAGTATGGATTAATGGTAATGATGTCACTCAAGAAATTCGCACCATTGAGGTAACATCTCAAGTATCAGCGATCGCCGCTCAAAGTGCAGTCCGCAAAGCACTGGTTAAACAGCAGCAAAGCTGGGGTAAAAAAGGTGGTTTGGTAGCTGAAGGCCGAGACATCGGTACTCATGTTTTCCCGGATGCAGAAGTGAAAATCTTCCTAACTGCTTCTGTTGGTGAACGTGCGCGTCGTCGTCAGCAAGATTTTACCAAACAAGGTCAACCCGAAGTCAGTTTAGAGCAGTTGGAACGAGATATTGCAGAACGCGACTACAAAGATAGCACTCGCAAAATTTCCCCCTTACAAAAAGCAGCAGATGCAGTGGAAGTGCAAACTGATGGACTCACCCCGTCTGAAGTAGCAGCGCAAATTGTTAATTATTACCAAGATCGTTTGTCTCATCGGTAATTTCTCTAATTTCCTGTTGGTCTTGGATTTGAATAGAGGCTCATCCAAATCTGCAAATCCCCAAAACTCAACCTGAAATCAAATTTATTGCATGAAGTAGGGGTTTAGCAATGCTAAACCCCCACAGAGTAAGGGAACTGTGAACAAAGAATAGGGAAAAGATTTGTAACACAAATCAAATAAAAGTGCTATACAGCAGATTGCAGATCAATGAGGCTTCGCCGTGAGCGTCAGCCGATAGCTTGCGTGGCGTAGCCATACGGTACAGAATCTAAATTGAAACCTATACACAAAACCAGTTTTACTCCTGGCTCCTGCTGTATGTTCAATTGCCAAGATATAAGTATAGTAATGAATATTTTTAAAGTCTTTAAATCATAATTCATCTAACTAAAGACATATTTTAAATATTATTTTTTGATTGTTACATATCAAAACTATAGCAATCCTATCTGATTTGTATTTGCGTAGCGTGCAGTACACATAAATCACTCAAGCATAGATCCCCATTTTCTCCCATAAGTAGGGGATCTTTCTATTCAGAAATAATTTAGGCCTGTTATCCATAAATCGAGCATACCAACAAAAAATTAACCCATATTTAACCCCTCCTGAGTAAGAGGTGATTATACTTGATCTGTGCATATTTGGAAATCTGAATTTGAGGATAGATCTTCTGCAAACAGCTAATTAACTGAGCCGATAAACCATTAGCAATTTTTATTTATAACCATAAATCTCTCAAAATTTGACTTATTCCCAAAGTCCTGTGGTTTAACTTTCACTTTGGTAGTAAAATAACCGTGTTAAGTTTTATGTCCCCAGATCAAGGATATAAAACTGAATCAATGCAAAACCTGTAATTTTCTGGATTTCGGCAATAGCTGGGAACTGGAAAACAGTAAAGAGAGGATTTTAAAAGATGGCATTTTCACAGCTTCCACTACCCTTCGACTTTAATGCACTAGAGCCTTATGGCATGAAAGGTGAAACCTTTGAATATCACTATGGTAAGCATCACAAAGCTTATGTAGACAACCTCAACAAGCTCACCGATGGTACAGAACTTGCTGATAAGTCCCTGGAAGAGGTAATCCAAATTTCCTTTAAAGACTCCTCTAAAGTTGGTATCTTCAACAACGCGGCTCAAGTTTGGAATCATACCTTCTTTTGGAACTCACTCAAACCCGCTGGTGGTGGCGCACCCACAGGTGAACTAGCTGCTAAGATTGACAAAGATTTTGGTAGCTTTGACAAATTCAAAGAAGAATTTTCTACTGCGGCTGCAACCCAGTTTGGTAGCGGTTGGGCTTGGTTGATTGATGATGGTGGTACACTCAAGGTCATCAAGACACCAAATGCAGAAAACCCCCTAGCACATGGTAAAAAGGCACTTCTCACCCTGGACGTTTGGGAACACGCCTACTACATCGACTACAGAAATGCTCGTCCAGCATTCATCAAAAATTACTTGGATCAACTGGTTAACTGGGAATTTGCGGCCGCAAATCTAGCTGCTTAATCAGCTAAATAAAGTTAATAATGACAGTCCCCATGCCTAGCTGGCAGGGGATTTTTAATGAATGCAGGGAATAGGCAACGGGGGAGATGGGGAGAATAATTACATCCTGCCTTCTGCTTTCTGCGTTCTGGTAGCATAACTATAGCCATGGACAGGGTGGTTAGGACATCAATTGATAATGAAACTCCCACTACAAAAGGGTTTTACTCCTGACTCCTGCTATAAATGATGTGTCAGCCGCACGATAATTAATCCGTTTTTGTGGAATTGGCAAGCACCGCTGATTTTCGCTTTAGCAATTCCCATTTCTTTCTTAGTCCCGCCGCATAGACGACGGGGCAACTCCGCGCCAAGCAGCCCTGATAGCTACTAATGAGATTGGCTTAACAGTCACTGCTGCCACTTTCATCGCAGTGGCAGTATTTCTGCTTATTGGTTTGATGGGTGGCGTGGTTGGCCAATTCTTCAAACCCTTTGGCATTAATGTTTCGGCTGCTATGCTCACATCTTTATTACTGGCGCGGACTTTATCCCCTGTATTGGCAATTTATTGGCTCAAACCCTCAAAATCTCATTCTCCTCGGCGAGAAAAGCAGATTGGGGTGCGATTTGACCAAATTTACTGCAACTTGCTCGCCTGGTCTTTAAACCACCATTGGCTATTTGTCGGTTTAGCCGTTCTCAGCCTAGTTGGTGGTTTTGCCCTGATTCCCCTGATTCCCAAAGGCTTTATTCCCAAACTTGACCGAGGCGAGTTTAATGTCTATACCTCTCCTTTGCCTAGTGTTCCTGATCCCCGACTATTGGCGCAAGCAGGACAAGGACAACTACCAAAACCAGGAAGGCTACCGGGACAAGGAGGAACGAACACAAGAGGACAAATAAATTCCTCTTCTTCTGCTGCTTTCGCTGCTTTATCATCTCCAATTCCTCTTCCTAATCCTTTAAATGATTCTCTGGATGTTGCTAAGAAACTGGAAGCAGTGGTGAGAAAGTCTTCCCCAGTGGAAACTGTGTTTACCTGGTACAACTACAAGTGTAGAAGATATTAAATTTGTGGATACTGGGGGGCAGAAACCTTTGCAGTTGGCTTTGCAAGGTGATAATCTGGCAGCTTTGATTGAAGGAGGAGCAAATCAAAAGGGGACGCACCCTACAAGAGATGTTTGATGTGATACTTGCGTAAGTCCTAAAGGTAATGTTTTTAAAATTGAACATCGGCACTGCAATCCTCGCGATTGCTCATCTTAGCCATTTGCAAAACTGTCCAAAATGTGAGTCATTAATGTAGCATGACAAATGATTGTGTCTGCCACAAGATGATTGATTTTCCAAGATGGTACAGAATAATAACTCAAAATCCGCACGCGAAGTTTTTAATATATCCAGATGGGCAATTAAATTTTCGTGGTTGACGGTGTGTTTTTGGATCGGGGTGACAGTAGCGGGTATTCTCGCTTTCGGTTCTCTCAAATACGCTTTGTTTCCAGATATTACTTTTCCGGTGGTGGTGGTAAATGCCCAAGCACCCCTAACTTCTGCTTTAGATACAGAAGCCAAGTTAACTAAGCCACTGGAAGAAAGCCTCAAGTCCCTGGAAGGAATTGATAATATCCGTTCCTCAACTTATCCGGGGCAAAGTGCTGTTAGCCTATTGTTTGCAGTTGGTACAAATTTAGAAACTTCTACTGAGAAAACGAAGAGCGCCCTGAAGGAGTTAAAACTACCTGAAGGTGCTAATTATAAGATTATTCCTTTAAACCTGAATGAGTCATCAGTGATTAGTTATGCCATTGAGAGTCAGTCAGGAAATTTGGGTGATTTGCAAAAATTGGCCAATGAGAAAATTTTACCAGCGATCGCTAAATTACCAGGAGTTCTCAAAGTCTCACTGTTGGGCGCTCCTCCAAAATCGCCTCCTCTCAATCCTACCAATGCCACGGCGGCTTTAACTCCAGGGGGAGCAAATTTAGTCAGATTTAATGGTCAAGATGTACTAGCATTTCAAGTCATCAAACGTGGCGATGCTAACACCTTAGAAGTAGTGAGTCGAGTTGAACAGGAAGTACAAAACCTGCGTTCTACCTTGAAGGATGTCAAACTTACCCTAGCAGCTACCCAAGCAGAATATATCCGCCAAGCTACCAAATCAACCATAGATGCGTTGATAGAAGCTATCATCTTGGCAGTTGTGGTAATTTTCCCATTTTTATGGAATTGGCGAGCCACTTTGATTTCTGCTTTAGCAATTCCCACATCTTTGTTGGCGACGTTTATCGTTATGGCGATTTTCGGCTTTAACCTAGAAACGATCACGTTGTTAGCTTTGGCTTTAGTTATTGGTAGTGTGATTGATGATGCCATCATTGATGTAGAAAACATCTTGCGGCACATCGAAGAAGGGCAAAGTCCCCGCGAAGCTGCACACTTAGCTACCGATGAAATTGGCTTAACAGTCGTTGCCACAACTGCCACAGCCGTAGCAGTATTCTTACCTATTGGTTTGATGGGTGGAGTAGTCGGGCAGTTTTTCGAGCCATTCGGGATCACAGTTTCCGCCTCCTATATTGCTTCTACATTGGTGGCTCGGACTTTATCTCCGGTGTTATCTATTTATTGGCTCAAGCCAGCTACGACAACGTCCCAACGCAAAGACCTAAAAATTGGGGTTTATTTTACCGAAGCTTATCGCAATTTACTTTCTTGGTCTTTGAATCACCGCAAAATAGTTATTGCCTTAGCTGTACTCAGTTTTATTGCTGGAATTGCCCTAATTCCCCTTATTCCCAAGGGTTTTATTCCCAAATTAGATCGCGGTGAATTCAACATTACCTACACAGCACCTCTGCCGAAAATACCGGATTTGGCGGCGTTACAGCTAGGAAGCAGGGGAGCAGGGAGCAGGGAGCAGGGGGGAAATAATTTCCCAGTCCCCAGTCCCCAGTCACCAATACCTATTCCCAACCCTCTTAATGATTCTTTAGAGGTGGCGAAAAAACTAGAAGCAGAGGTGAGAAAATTCCCAGATGTGGAAACAGTATTTACTACTGTCGGTTCTCGTGGGGGTGAACCAAATAAGGGAACTCTCTATGTCAAACTGAAAAAAGACCGCACGATTAAAACGGCAGAATTACAAGACCAATTACGGCAAACTTTGCCTCAACTTCCTGGTGTAAATACCAGTGTGGAAGATATTCAATTTGTGGATACTGGTGGAGAAAAACCTTTACAGGTGGCACTTCGCGGTAATGATCTCAAAGCTTTGAATCAAGCAGCTAAGACTATTAAAGACCGCATTACCAAAATCCCAGGATTTGCAGATGTCACAGTTACAGGAGATACAAACAATGCAGATCAGGTTTTTCAAATTGAACGACTGAACCAGCAACGGGTAGCATATATCAGTGCTAACTTGGGTCAGGGTTTAACTTTGGGTGATGCTACAGATAAAATAGTTGCGGAAGCGAAAGGCGTTTTACCTGCTGATATCACTTTAGGTTTAGGTGGAGATTCTGCCCGACAAAATGAGGTTTTTAGTAGTTTTATTTCTACTTTGATTTTATCGGCTTTGTGTATCATCGTTGTGTTGATTTTACTGTTCAAAAGCTGGGTAGATCCGTTAGTGATTGGCGTTTCCTTACCTTTAGCTGTGGTGGGAGCAATGTTAGCATTACTCTTGACTAAGAGTGATTTTGGCATGATTTCGCTGATTGGTTTTGTGTTCTTATTAGGACTGGCAAATAAAAACGCTATTGTCTTGGTAGATTACATTAATCAGTTACGTCAATCAGGTTTGGAACGCACGGAAGCAATTCTCAAAGCTGGCCCAGTTAGACTCAGACCAATTATGATGACTACTGTCTCTACTCTTTTAGGGATGTTACCTATTGCTTTGGGTTTTGGTGCGGGTTCAGAGTTGCGATCGCCTATGGCTGTTGCTATTGCTGGCGGTTTGGTTACTTCTACGATCCTTAGCTTAATTGTTGTGCCGGTTGTCTATGCAATTTTAGATGATTGGTTTCCCAGGAAAAATATGAAAAAATGAGTTTAATATCCCCGACTTCTGATTACAACCTTCTCATTTACCAAGATGAAAGTGATAGAAGTCGGGGATCTGATCTTGGTTTTATGATTTTTTGTGTGATAGCGTAGCGTGGCGAAGCCATATCAGGATTTACAGGATTTGAGGATTTACAAAATGTTTGTTTGTGGTATGATTTTTGTGTCTGAATTCTTATTCTGCCGTTTTCAAATTTCAAAAAAATTTCAAAATTAAAAAAAAAAATTCGTTTTTTTGGTGTCTAACCCCGTTGACTTTTTCGCCTAGACTTGATATTCTAATAATGAGAATATATGCCTCAATAAAAATTGAGCTTACACTCCATTATATTAATATAACTATCTTACCACGTTGACCCCAACCTGAACCCCTAAAAAAAAGAAATTTTTTTGAAAAAAACTTATTAAAAAAACATTAATTAATAATTAAAATTTATCAATCACGAAAAATAACTCAGTTTTTTCATAAATACTGAAAATCCTTAAATTCTGTAAATCCTGATATGGCTACGCCATGCTATCAGACAATAATGAAATCTTGAGGAGTGAGAGGTCATTGAATGCGGGCTTTTGTGACTGGTGGTACAGGTTTTGTAGGTTCTCATGTAGTGCGATCGCTGTTAGAGTCAGGATACCAAGTTACAGCTTTGGTGCGTGGGAGTAGTAACTTGGGCAACTTAAGAGGTTTAGAGATAGATATTGTCAAAGGTGATTTAAATGATCCGCATATCTGGAAACAGATGCAAGGTTGTAACTACCTGTTTCATGTCGCTGCCCATTATTCTCTTTGGCAGAAAGACCGCGATTTACTATATCGTCATAATGTAGAAGGAACGCACAATCTGTTAGCAGCAGCGCAAAAAGCTGGGATTGAACGCACTGTTTATACAAGTTCTGTAGCAGCTATTGGAGTAGGAAAAGCTGGTCAGGTTGTTGATGAAACTTATCAGAGTCCTGTAGAGAAGTTGGTGGGAGACTATAAAAAGTCTAAATTCCTAGCTGAACAAGAAGCGATCGCAGCAGCAAAACAAGGTCAGGATATTGTGATAGTTAATCCTAGCAGTCCAATTGGAACTATGGATATTAAACCCACACCCACCGGAGATATTATTCTGCGATTTTTGCGACGACAAATGCCGGCTTATGTGGATACCGGTTTAAACTTTATTGATGTACGAGATGTAGCTAGGGGACATTTGCTGGCTTTACAAAAAGGAAAAGGGGGCGATCGCTATATTCTCGGACATCAAAATCTTAGCCTCAAACAACTGCTAGAAATACTATCCGACATCACAGGATTAAAAGCACCGCAAATATCTGTTCCGGCTTTTTTACCATTGAGCGTGGCTTGGGTAGAAGAGAAAATTCTCGCACCTTTAGGAAAAACCCCCACAGTTCCTATAGATGGTGTCCGCATGGCACAGCAACCAATGTATTATGATGCTTCAAAGGCCGTCCGCGAACTTGGTCTACCTCAGTCCCCTCTGAATGTAGCACTCAAGGACGCTGTTGACTGGTTTGTGTCTAATGGTTATGTGAAATGAAAAACCTCACCCCTTACCCCTCTCCTACAAGGAGAGGGGTAATAGCCCCCTTCCCTAAGATGGAAGGGGGTTGGGGGTTAGGTCTTCAAGTAAGTGGTGTTATCAAGAGAGGAGAATAGTTAAATGGCGATTAATCTACAACAAGCAATTGATATCGGAAAGTATTTAGTTACACAACGTCTGTTAGGGCGTAAACGCTTTCCCCTCGTATTGATGTTAGAACCGCTGTTCCGGTGTAACTTAGCTTGTACAGGTTGTGGAAAAATCCAACATCCTACAGAAGTTCTCAAACAAAACCTCACCCCAGAACAGTGTTTTGCAGCAGTAGAAGAATGTGGCGCACCTGTGGTTTCCATTCCTGGAGGAGAACCCCTATTACATCCCCAAATTGATGAAATTGTTAAGGGATTAGTAGAACGCAAGAAATATGTTTACTTGTGTACCAATGGTTTGTTATTAGAAAAAAGTCTCCATAAATTTCAACCTTCTCCTTATCTGAGTTTTAGCGTTCACCTCGATGGAATGCGAGAATGGCATGATAAATGTGTAGACAGAAAAGGCGTTTTTGATACTGCTGTACAAGCTATTCGCGCTGCTAAAGCCAAAGGTTTTCGTGTCACTACTAACACGACTATTTTTGAAGGTTGCGATGTCAAAGAAATGCAAGAGTTTTTTGACTTTCTGGAAACTCTGGGAACTGATGGAATGATGATTTCTCCTGGTTACGGTTACGCATGGGCCCCAGATCAGGATCATTTTCTGCAACGAGAACAAACCCGCGCTTTGTTTAGAGAAATTCTCACACCTTACACATCTGGTAAGAAGAACTGGAACTTTAATCACAACCCCCTATTCTTAGATTTTCTCATTGGTGAAAAAGACTATGAATGTACTCCTTGGGGTAGTCCTAGTTATAGTGTTCTTGGTTGGCAAAAACCTTGCTATCTCTTGAATGAAGGATACTATACAAGTTTCAAACAGTTGTTGGATGAGACTGATTGGAGTCAATACGGACGTGCTAGTGGTAATCCTAAATGTGCTGATTGTATGGTGCATTGTGGTTATGAACCAACCGCAGCAATGGATGCGATGCAACCGCAAAATATAGCCCGTTCTCTAACAACTGTGTTTGGTAGGGGGTAATTAGAGAAGTGTCTGAATCAGGATTACCAGGATTAATGGATTTACAGGATGGAAGAGTAATTTATTTACACTCAATTCTGTTAATCTTCAAATCTAGTAAATCCTGATTCTGATTCATACTTTATCTATAATTACTGATCTACAATAGAGGTATTTGAAATAATGAAAGGATAACAGCCGCTGATTATTTGTACAACGGGAGATAATACTATGACATCAAAACTTTATGAAACTGATTTTTATGCTTGGACATTGGAACAGGCACAACTATTAAAACAAGGAAAACTAAATCAACTTGATATTTTAAATTTAATAGAGGAAATTGAATCTTTGGGTAAGCGAGAAAAGCAAGAATTGAGAAATAGACTTGGTATTCTGATTGGACATTTACTGAAATGGCAGTATCAAAGCGATAAACGCAGTAATAGCTGGAAAGCAACAATTAGAGAACAACGTCGTCGGATTAAAGAACTTCTTGAAGAAAACCCCAGTCTGAAATCTTATTTATCGGAAGCAATTGTTTCTGCTTATCAAGATGGTGTAGATTTAGCAATTCAGGAAACTAATTTACCTGATACAATTTTTCCGGCTGAAAATCCTTATAGTAGTTCTCAAGTTATCGATGCTGATTTTTTGGTTTATCCAGAATAAAGTAAAATACTGATTTCCTAATCAAGTTAATAAGTCTTGATTAGCTTTATAAAGTTCTTGAACTATTGTGAGCATATCTAAGATTAGTAAGTTCCAATCAGCAATAGATTTGGGTATTAAATCATTAGTTTGCTTTGGACGCAAATGAACAATTTCATTTCTCAGCTTATTCAAATAGGAACTAGGAATCTTATTTTTTTTATTTGTATTATTGTCAATAGATTCAATTAATGCAAGAAGAATATTTAAAAACTCTTCACATTTAGGTTCTAATTTTAAATTTTCATCAAAATCCATACGAAATTCTTTGATTTGATTGATAAGTCTATCCAAATTATTTTGTTTATTTTGTTTGTTAGGGTATTCATATTGGTAATCAATGTCTATTGATTCCAGGAGCTTTTTTAGAGAATCTTCAAATCTAGGCTGTAAATTTATATGGTCAGAAAAATCACGATAAAAATCTTCCAGAGATTTATTTACCAATGCCAATTTATCATAAAAAGGTTTTAAAAAATATAGAGGCTGTAATCGTTCTATGCACCTATATAAATCTAAATAAGCAAACTTGAAATCGGAGGCTACATAACTCGCCAAAATATTTTCAAAAGGAATATATTGGTTTCCGCTCTCAAATGTATTTTTAAACCCTTGTAAAACCTCTGTACTATATGGTAGCAAACAATAACTTTTGCTTTTGCTTAGGCAAATACCTGTAATTTGGCTGAGTTCTTCTTTTTGAGTAAATCTGCTTATTATTTTATACAAAGAAATAGTCGGGAAACAATCTTTGAGGTTAAAATTACCTATTACTGTATCAAACTGAACTTGTTTAAATCCTTTTTGATTTATTTCCCAATCACTTTCCAAAATTTCCTGTAATATATCAGTATCTCCCGTAAGAGGTAATTCTAATTCGTCAACAATAGCGACCCAAGCACCTGAGTTAAGAGCTTCCTCTTGTAAAAAAGGGGGAATTTTATCTTTAAATTTATGATTGACCAATACTAAATAATTCTCATTTTCATAAGTTAACCACGAACTATAAAAATTAGGAAATAATCGTATTGTCTTATCAATATTTAGGTATTTTAGCCAGTGTATACAAGTTTCTTCACCATCTATTGTGTATTTTTCTTGTGTATTAACAACAGCTTGTATTTTTTCTACAACTTTTTTGATTGAGCTTGTTATATTTCTTGCCATATTTTTAGTACATTTTATGCCAGCAAACTGCAAAAGAATTAATTTCAGGTTCAGAAAAAATTACTTTGAATCCATCTAAAAAAGCTTGTCTATGTTTTTCTTTGGGAATAGAACGTAAGTTTTCTTTTAAAATATTCAAGGCAAGAAAGTTATGACGGTCTTGGAATTGAATTTTGCTTCTAAGTTTCTTTAATTTGAAAACTATATTGTTAAAATTATCCTCTACTTGTGTATGGTCTTTTTCAAGATTGCTTCCCAATAAACCAAAAGTTTTTTCCGCACAAGCTACCATAAAACCAACTCTTACAGTTTGATTATTGAAAACATAGCGGTCTTCAATTTCTGAGAGTAGTTGATCAATGTCGGTCATCAATACAAAAATGGTTTCAAATTTATCAATAATATGTCCCGATTTTTCCCTAATTAAACTCATAATATCTAAAGCTGCATGATATTCAGCTAATTGTTGTTTTTTGTCAATTCTGACTTTTCTAGAAGTAAATGCCAAAAATAGTTCTACAATTTCTGACTGTTTATATAATTTTTGTGAAATTAAATTGTCTAAATGAGGAATACGATATTTTAATTTTTGCAAAATTGGTCTAAAAACTACCTCTAATTGTTTATCAATTCCCCAAGGAATTTGGCCAGAGTTGAGTACCAACATTCTATACAATAAATCACCTTCATCTTGAGCAAACCAAAATTCAACTCTAAGATTATGATTAATATTGCATTTTCTCATCGCATCTTTTAATGCTTGTATTCTTTGCATCCCATCTAAAATAGTAATAATATTTTCTTTTTCTTCCTTATTGTTAAGTTTATTTTCAATCAAGCTAAAAAAATTATCTTCATTTATTTTTTTTATTTTTTTGCTATCATAAATAATTCCTAATACTATAGGAGGTAGTATTCCACCCTCTTTCAAATCTTCGACCATTTGATTACGAATAATTTTAGCAGACCTAGTTTGTAAAACTTCTCTCTGCTCATCAAGGTTGCCTTTTTGTTCGTGAATAGGTTGAATAAATTCTATGAAATCACGAATGCTCACTACTGTAAGCACAGAGTAGCAATTAAGATTTGTGTCTTCTTGAATATCAATTATTTTAAATTTCATAGATAGATCCATATTTTGTGGTAATCAAATTATATCTCACCAGTGTCTTGATTGATTAAACCTTTATTCTCATTCATTTAAATTCATCATCATCTCGTAAGTTGCCACATTAAATCCATTAGCTTCAAATAACTGCTTTGCAAATTCATTTTGGGCTGCAACTTGAAGTATCAATATTTGTGATCCTAACTGTTTTGCTGCATTTATGGAAGCATCTAACAGCAATTTTCCTGCTCCCATTCCCCGCGCAGATTCATCAATGTATATATCATGAAGCCATACCGCTGCTGGTGCAATATCAACAAAACTGCTTTCTTCTAACCGTATAAAGGAATAACCAACAATTTCATTTTCTACTTCTACAACTAAAACAACTGCTTTTGGATTGACAATTTCTTCAGCAAAAAAATAAAAAAGCTGTTGTTCGTGATTTTCAAATTCAACAAACCTAAAAGGATTGAAATTTTGATGTTGATGAATAAGTTTGAGTGCATAATTAATCACGGACTGATGATCATCTATGGTTGCTTTTCTGATGGTAATATTTGGCTGTTTCATTTTTTCAATGTGATTGGATATTTAGGAAATTCAAATTTAAAACATAGACTATAGTTACAATACATGATATCATAAAATAATTACATCAACTGTAACTATGGAACGAGAAGCTGTAACTATCCGTATTCCTGCGGTCTTGCTTCAACAAGCAAAGCAGTTGCGAGAAAGCAGTGAGTCTTTTAACGAGATGGTTGTGGAAGCGATCGCTCGCGAAGTGCGACGAAGGCGAGCCTTAGCAGCCCATCAACGAATTGTGGCTCGTAGTGCCGAAGTAGAAGCTACAACAGGTATTCAATCAACCTCAGTGGACTTGATTCGTCAGTTGCGCGCAGGTGAGGGAAGGCGTGACTAAGTGTATTGACACCAGTGTTTGGATTCCTTATCTTCTACCTGAAACACTGCAACCCCAAGCCAGAAACTTGATTATTCCCTTGTTGACATCAAATGTGCCTTTAGTTGCTCCGGCATTTGCATGGGCTGAAGTTGGGTCAGTGTTGCGAAAAAAAGTGAGATTGGGAGCAATTACCGCAGCACACGCAGAAGGTTTTTATGATGATTTCTGCCAAATGCCCATTGACTACCTTGATAGCGATGCTATCCGTGCAAAAACCTATGCGATCGCCGAAAAATTCTCTCTGGCAACTCTCTATGATGCTGCTTTTTTGGCAGTTGCCGAACTAGAATCTGCGGAATTTTGGACAGCAGATCAATCTTTGCTCAACACCCTTACATCATGTCCAATATGGGTTAAAAAACTAGAAGGATAAAATAAAGTTCAGTTAATAATTTTGGTTCTTCTCTCTGTTTCCTCTGCGTCTCTGTAGTTCGTTACACAATCTAAAAAAATGACAGAAGCTAAAAACGTACTCGGTACAAAACTAGAACTTTGCTGCACGTCTCCCATGACTGGATATTACCGCGACGGTTTCTGCAATACAGGTGGCCAGGATTTTGGGATGCACGTTGTTTGCGCTCAAGTAACAGAAGAATTTTTAGAGTATACAAAATCCCAAGGAAATGATTTAAGTACACCTGCACCTGGTTTCAACTTTCCCGGCTTAAAACCTGGAGATTGTTGGTGTTTATGTGCAGCCAGATGGCAAGAAGCCCTAGAAGCGGGTATTGCACCTCCAGTTGTTCTAGAAGCTACCCACTCTAGAGCTTTAGAAGCTTGTAATTTAGAGGATTTGCAAAAACACCGTGTAATTCGTAATTCATAATTCATTAAGATTCCCGAATTCTGTGAGAAGTCGGGAATCTTGTCCTTTTGATTTATGGCTACGGCTGCAAAGGTTAGATAAATCAAATAGGATGTAGGATGGCTATATCTTCAAAGACATTTAACCAGCTTTGACATTGACATCCATCAGGTTTTCAATCAAAGCATAAACATCACTACGGCTAAGTTTTTCCTTACCATTAGCCAAAGCATCAAGAGTACCATGAGCTAAGGCCAGAGGAATTTGACAGAATTGCAAAGCCGGTCCAGGAGGTAGAGAGTTAGTATAACTATCAGCCAAGGCCAGATTACGACGAGCATATTTTTGGAGATGATCGTGATTCCAACCTTCTGGAAAAAAGTCCACACCACGGGTTAAATCTTCAGTATTATTGCGGAGAATATTTACAGCCTGTAAACCCCGACCAAAACCAATCGCTTGAGTTCGGTTAGTTTCAGTTCCATCGTACCAAGACCATAAATCTGAAAGTAACAAGCCCACCGCACCTGCCACCCCAAATGTGTAACGGTCTAAATCAGATTCTGTTTCAATTTTCCAGTTTCTTTCTGCCCAAAAAGCCATCCTATCTGCCATTGCGGCGGTTGCATCCCAAATGCGGGGGGCAATGCTCTCAGGTGCTAGTATTGACCATTCTCTTACCCGCAGACTCACTTCTGCTAAAGAATTTTCGTACCCTTTGAATCCTACAGAGAAAGCATCTACCGGAAAACCATCAACCCCTGCTTGTAATGTCTGACTAATGTTTCGCAACAGATGTGCTTTGGTGGCATTATCCAATTGTGGATGATCTTCAATTTCGTCAATGGCACGCATACACAAGTAGGCTGATGCCACTCCTTCTTGCAACCCTGACGGTAAAATACTGATGGGGATATAAAAAGTTCGACTGGTTTCTTTGAGGATTTGCAATGCATCTCCGCGTAAATCCATTATTTCACTCCTCTCTTGATGTTCACACCATACGGGGATTTTTTGATGATACTGGATTGAGTTTCTACTCAAAAATATGAAAAACTATCTAGTATTTCATCTAAAAATTAATAGTTTATGGTATCCCAATTAACAAAAATCTCAAATCTATCGAAATTCTAGTCTAGTATATAGGTTTTTGGTAACAACAACCTTTTGTTGTGATAGGTGATTTCAGTTTTTGTAGTCAAAAAAATAACGGTCTTTTGACACTCTTCGGGAAGAAAGCCACGAAGATTATTGGTTCAATGAGTCCGCAAATATTATTCAATACCATGAAATCACTGAGGTTTAAACTTTTGACAATACTACTCGCTTTGTGAATCTAGTTACCGCTGATAGCTGCTCTAAGTAATAGACATCTCCGGTAATTAAATGTGCGTGGTTTGAAACCCTTGTAGAGACGTTCCGGCGGAACGTCTCTACCATATTTCCGGAGAGGTCTAATAATCTGTAGGTTTTGTCATCGCCCCCATTTCCTATGAAATGGTGACGATGAATAGAAAAAAAATCCGGCGTTGCTGAATTAGGGTATGAAATTGAAAAATCAATGATTTCAAACTCTTACTCTCTGTGACTGGAGCGCCTCTGCGTGAAACAAAATCATACTCTTAATCAGCAACGCCAAAAATCCTAACTAATAACCAATCCTTTACTAGCCAACCATTCGTGGTTAAATATGCGTGACTGATAGCGAGAACCACTGTCACACAAGATAGTAACAATAGTATGTCCTGGTCCTAACTGTTTCGCTAAAGCTACAGCAGCACCAACATTAATCCCAGTCGAACCACCCATTAATAAACCATCTTTTCGCAGCAACTGGTAAACAACTCGTAAGGCTTCTGTATCATCAACTTGAATGGCATCATCAACAGGTGCGCCTTCCATATTAGCTGTAATGCGACTGTTACCAATACCTTCTGTAATAGAATTGCCTTCTATCTTGATTTCGCCAGTTTTGATATAGCTGTATAGACCGCTACCCATCGGATCAGCAACGACGCATTTAACAGCCGAATTTTTTTCTTTAAGGCACATCGCTACACCGGCAAAAGTCCCACCTGTACCGGTTGCTGCCACCCAACCATCTATTTTACCGTCTGTCTGTGTCCAAATTTCTCGCCCTGTGGTCTCGTAATGGGCATTACGGTTAGCCAAGTTATCAAATTGATTAGCCCAAATAGCGTTTTCCATCTCGGCCGCAATTCTACCAGATAGCCTGACGTAGTTATTAGGGTCTTTGTAAGGTACAGCGGGAACCGGACGAACTTCTGCACCCAGGGTGGTAAGAGCGTCTATTTTTTCTTGGGATTGGGTATCAGGAATAATAATCAGGCATTTATAACCTTTAGCATTACAAATGTGCGCTAGTCCAATCCCAGTATTACCAGCAGTTCCTTCCACCACAGTACCACCGGGTTTGAGTAAACCTTTTGCTTCTGCATCTTCGATGATGTAAAGTGCAGCGCGGTCTTTGACTGAACCACCAGGATTAAGAAATTCGGCTTTGGCCAAAATTTCGCAACCGGTTTCTTCACTGAAGCTGTTTAAGCGAATCAGCGGTGTGTTGCCAATAGTGCCGACAAATCCTTGTTTTATATCCATGTTAATTGAGTTGAGTTGTTCCCTCTCAAATTTTGCCGTATTGCTGAATCTATTCTCAATGTCTGACACTCCCCCAAGTCAGAAATTTTTCCTCAATTTCCGAAAAGCAGCTAAAAAATGTTGAATCTCAGTGAATGAGTCAAGATAACTCTTTCCAGTTCATCTGCTGAGATAATTGAGGCTGAAGCTGTGGTTTTACTTTTGGTTGCTATTATTAGCGTAAGTTAAAATACAACAGAACTAACTAGATGGGGTGGATACAGATGACATCACCAGATGAACACAATCGAGAACTGCAAAGTAAAGTTGAAATGCGACTTCGGGAAATGGAAGATAGAATCCATGCTCATGAAGCGCCTTTGTATGAAACCGAGAAACATCAGCCAGAAAATTCCCAAAAATCTGGAATGAGAAAGGCTATTCTTGGTGCAAAACTTTTTGGTCTGGCAGTTGCAACACTCGTCGCAGTTCGCGTTGCTTCAGTTTTGGCTGGATTTGTTATTTTCGGTGCGTTGGCTTTTTTGGCTTATAAACTCTTCCTAGAATCAAAGTTCAAAAACAATAAATAGAGTTTCATCACCATGAATTATCAAGTTGATACTGACAAATTTATCAGTGATTTAGAGCGTGTTGCTCAAGTCCGTTCTGAAATTTCTGTTTGTCTAAGTAAGCTGGCTGAGACAATTAATCAAGCTGAATTAGCTGGTGATAATTCTTCAGGTAAACTTAGTTTATCACGAGATATTGAAGATATTACCGTTGCCAGTAAAAATCTCAGCCAAGGAGTATTTCGGCTTTTGGTTTTAGGAGATATGAAACGGGGTAAAAGTACGTTTCTCAATGCTTTAATAGGAGAAAATTTATTACCCAGTGATGTCAATCCCTGTACAGCAGTATTAACTGTTTTACGCTATGGAGCAGAGAAAAAAGTTACCATTCATTTTAATGATGGTAAAAGTCCCCAACAATTAGATTTTCAAAGCTTTAAATATAAATATACTATTGATCCAGCAGAAGCCAAGAAATTAGAGCAGGAGAAAAAACAAGCCTTTCCTGATGTTGATTATGCAGTAGTTGAATATCCTTTAACTTTGTTGGAAAAGGGGATTGAAATTGTTGATAGTCCAGGGTTAAACGATACGGAAGCACGCAATGAGTTATCATTAGGTTATGTGAATAACTGTCATGCAATTTTATTTGTGATGCGAGCTTCTCAACCTTGTACTTTAGGTGAAAGACGATATTTAGAGAATTATATCAAAGGTCGGGGTTTATCGGTTTTCTTCTTAGTTAATGCTTGGGATCAGGTGAAGGAATCATTAATTGATCCTGATGATTTGGAAGAGTTGGAAGCAGCCGAAACTAGACTCAGACAAGTATTTAAGGCCAATTTAGCTGAATATTGTTATCTAGATGGACAAGATATTTATGATGAGCGAGTGTTTGAGCTTTCATCAATTCAAGCACTCAGACGCAGGTTAAAAAATCCCCAGGCTGATTTAAGTAAAACTGGTTTTCCTGAGTTTATGGGGGCGTTGAATACCTTTTTGACTAGGGAAAGAGCGATCGCAGAATTACGTCAAGTCAGAACTTTAGCTAGACAAGCTGTAAATCATACCCGCGAAGCAATTGATAGACGTATTCCTTTACTTGATAAAGATGTTGATGAATTGAAACAACGCATTGATTCAGTTGAACCTGAATTTACCAAACTCAATAACATTCGTGATCAATTCCAAAAAGAAATTATCAACACCAGAGATACTAAAGCCAGAGCCATATCTGAATCTTTCCGCAGCTACGTTTTCAATTTAGGAAATACTTTTGAGAACGATTTCTTACGCTATCAACCAGACTTAAATTTGTTTGATTTCTTAAGTAGTGGTAAACGGGATGCTTTTAACGACGCATTACAAAAAGCATTTGAACAATATATCACTGATAAATTTTCAGCTTGGACTTTAACCGCAGAAAAAGATCTGAATGCAGCATTTAGAGAATTATCTCTTTCTGCTGCACAATATGGTGCATCCTACAGTCAAGTTACCGATCAAATTAACGAAAAATTAACAGGTCAAACAGTTAAAGTTAACGCCACAAATACTTCAGAAGATGATAACTCACCTGGTTGGGCAAAATGGGCAATGGGATTATTATCTTTATCTAGAGGTAACTTAGCTGGTGTTGCTTTAGCTGGTGCTGGTTTTGATTGGAAAAATATCCTCTTAAACTACTTTACTGTGATTGGTGTTGGTGGGATAATTACAGCCGTTACAGGTATTTTTCTCGGACCAATAGGCTTTGCGCTGCTGGGTTTGGGAGTGGGAATTTTACAAGCAGACCAAGCACGGAAGGAGTTAGTAAAAACCGCGAAAAAAGAGTTAGTTAAATATCTTCCTCAAGTCGCATCTGAACAATCTCAAGTTGTTTATGATGCAGTGAAAGAATGTTTTGATGCTTACGAAAGAGAAGTTAGTCAACGCATTAATGATGATATTAACTCCCGAAAATCGGAGTTAGACAATCTTCTCAAGCAAAAAGAGACACACGAAATTAATCGAGAAACTGAATTCAAACGGTTCAAAACTTTGCAGGAAGGTATCATTGAACAACTGCAAAAAATTGAATCTGCATACAGCAATTTATTAGCTTACTATAGCTAATTCAATGTAGAGGCGCACAACAAGATCCCCGACTTCTTCAAGAAGTCGGGGATCTGAATGAATACCAATTATTAAGTCAAGGAAATATGCACCAAAAATATCAAGATTACAGCAAACTCACGGATTCTATTAAATCAGCTTGTAAATTAATAGATTTGAATACAGAATCAACCCTATATAAAGATGTAACTGCTGTCTGTAATCATTTAGCCAATCCTAATTTTCAAATTGCGGTATTTGGTCCTTTTAATCATGGTAAATCAACTTTGTTAAATGCAATGTTGGGAAATCGCACTTTACCCATTGATTTAATCCCAACTACTGGTGCTGCAATTACTGTTAAATATGGTTCAACTCTCTGCACTCGCATTATGTTAATCGATGGGACAGAAATTTACCGCAGTGGAACAGAAGTTTTACAACAGTTTGCAGTTTTAGATGGAAATAGACAGATGCGAAAAGATGTTGCATCTGTAGAAGTTTTTTGTCCTGATTCTTTTTTAGAAAGGGGTGTGGAATTTGTTGATTTACCGGGAACTAATGACAGAGAAGCACAGGATAATTTAGTGCGCGATCGCTTATTAGGCACAGATTTAGTTATACAATTATTAGATGCTCGTAAATTAATGACTTTAGGTGAACGGGAAAATTTACGAGATTGGTTATTAGAACGTGGGATTAAAACCGTTATTTTTGTGGCTAATTTCTTAAATTTACTCGAACCAGAAGAACAAAAACAAGTTTATCATCGTTTGTTATTTGTTGCTGAAAGTTTCCGCGCTGAATTACCTCCTGGTTTTAGTAATTTATATCGAGTGGATGCTTTACCTGCTTTACGAGCTAGATTAAAAGGTGATGTTGCGCTTGCAAATAGTAGCGGTTTAGCAGCTTTTGAAACAGCTTTGCAGAATATTGTCGCAATTTTACAACAAAATAGCGGCGGAGTTCGTTTACCGAGAGTACAAGCCATAACTTCTCAAATTCAACCTTTATTAGTAGATAAAATTTATAAACTTAGCAGTGAAATTAAAACCTTTGATGATAAGGAAAATGCCAAAATCGAAATTAAACAAAAAGCTAAAAATCTAATTTATCGAGGTTTTAAAGTCAGCATAAATGAATTACAAGATTGGTTATCTTTACCTAACTTACTGGCTAAATATCAAGGAGATATTGCAGTTGCATTAGCAGAAAATAATTTACAATCTTGGCAAACAGGCACTTTTAAAAAAGACTTAACAGAATTACAACTATCAATCATGAAATGGTTGTATCAAGCTGATGATTTTTTCAAATTAGAAAGACCAGAAGATTTAAGAATTCCCTTTCCTAACGCACCCCAGTTAAACTTACCCACAAAACCAAATAATATTAATAGTAATGATTTAACTGAACCTGGTTCAATAGCTGTAGGTAGTGGTATTGGTTGGTTATTAGGTGGACCTGTGGGTGCTGCTGTCGTGGGAAGTATTTCTTATTTATTAAATAAAAACATTCAAAAAACCGAAATAAAATCAGCTAAAGATTCTTATCATCAAGAAGTAGCAAAAATTTGTATAACTGCGGCTGAAAAATATTTGTCTGACTTAAGTAGTCAAGGTTTATCTATTTTGGCTGAATATGAACAAAAAGCTACTAAAGTAATTAATTTCCAAGTTACTCAAGAACCAGGAGAAATTAGTCAAAAACGTGAAAACATCAAACAATTACAAACTGGGTTTAATCAATTATTGACGGAGTTAGAAAAAGTTAATATCAAAACCAAATATCAGCCTTATCAAGAAACTGCTAAATCTGCAAATACTCAAACATCAACTCAAGAAAATAGTACCAAATATACATATCCAGAAAAGAAAGTAGAACCACCACGTCAACAGGTTTCTACCCCTCCACCTCCTCCGCGTCAGGAAACTACTAGAAAAGTAGAACCACCACGTCAGCAGGTTTATACACCTCCAGCAAACCCCGCAGGAGTAGAAGCAAAATTTCGCGCTTGGGAACTGGATGAAGAAATAGCACAAATGAAAGCTAATATGAAATCCTCAAGTTCTCAGACTGGTAAACAGCAGTATCAAAATCCGCCAAAAACACAAGCAGAGAAAGATAAAATTGCTCGTGCTTATCAAATTTTAGGTTTACAACCTAATGCTTCTTTTGCTGAAGTGAAACAAGCATATAAAACTCTGGTGAAAAAATGGCATCCTGATTTATTTATGAATCAACCACAGATGCAAAAACAGGTACAGGAGAAGATGAGATTAGTGAATGAAGCTTATAATGTTTTAGATGCTATTAATGGCTAAATTTATTGAATATTTCTAAAAATTTAATTCAAAACTCTTATTTCTTCTAAGAAGTTGTTTGGGAAGTATCAGGTTTTATCGAGATACCCCTAAATCTCTCTTTTTAAGGAGGATTGGTAGTTTTAGAAACCATAAATTGCGCTTGCAGCAATGCGAGCATTGGAAAGTTTCAGTCGCCGAAAGGGTACTAAACCGATTAAAAATATAAAAAAATATCAACCCCAATCCTTCCCCCCTTAACCGACAAGTATTGAAATCTGTGGTATCGCTTGATGAAACAGCTTCATCTTCACAAAACTAAGGTTTTGAAATACCCAATACTCGCCATTTTTCCCGGCTTAGGAAGAAACCAGTGCCATTAGTATTAGTACAAGTTACTCCAATTTTTTGTGACACGCACTTAAACCCGCCATTATTCCAGGTCTGACCATAAGCAAGAACAGATTTATTCGGGTCAGCAATGGTATCACTAATACACAGAATTTCCGGTTTACTTGTCGCAGGTAATAGAAAACCACGTCCCCAGTCAAATTCACAATATCCAGAGTAAGGTTGAGGGGGTTTGGGTTTGAGTGAACTAGCAATTTCACAGCGTAAACTATTTGTACTAGTATCCTCACCTTCCATTAGCTCACAGAAAATATTGCCACTTGGGGTCTTAAACCCTTTTGGTGCCGCAAAACTTGCCTGTGATAATGATAAATTCACTATTGCACTTGCAGCGGCAATAAAAATTATTTGTTTGTACATAATGTAACTATGATTTCTCAAGAAAAAATTTGAGCATAACTAATTTAACCATTCGGGGAGACCATTTTTTTTCTATTTCCTTGATTTGTTGAATCAGGCTTCCCAAGGTCTAAATTACCAAATTTAGGACTCCACCACCCTTTTGCCGTATGAAAATAAGCCACATCTTTATGTTTCTTATCCTTCCAGGACTCTTGCCCAGAACACCGCAACATAGTTTTATTCTGCCCATCTTTAATGTAACTGTACTCCTCTAAAGGTTTCTTGCATACTGGACAGGGATATGAAGTCACCTTTGTTGAAGGCTTGGGAGCATTTTCATCTGGAGATGTTTTAGTTTTGGGTGCTTCCCACGTTTTATGAAAATCGCTCCAAAACAAAACAATGTTTTCACAACCACTCACACATTTAAGAAAGTATTTCTTTTTAACTTTACTACTGGGAATTTTAGCTAAACAGTTCTTACAATCAGGACAACGAGTTTTAGAAGTTTCATATTTGCGCTCAACTAAATTATTAGTTTTAGCTGTAGTTGATGGATTAACAACCACAGTTTTAGCTTTAGAAAGCGCAGGGACAAAATAATTTTGATTCCAAGTAGTTAAGTAATGTTGCCAAGAGTTTTTTCCTTCAGAGATTGCATCTAGTGCATCCTCCATCTTGGCAGTGAATTCCGCTTCTAATAAATCTGGTAAAGCCTTTTGTAAAAACTCATCAACTTCTAACCCCAAAGCTGTAGGTTGAAGATTATCTTTTTTCAATTCCACATAATTGCGTTTCTTTAAAGTAGCAACTGTAGGAGCATAGGTACTCGGACGACCAATTCCTTTGCGTTCCATTAGTTGTACCAGTTTTGGTTCACTGTAACGTGGTGGTGGTTGGGTCTGTTTTTGGTCATGTCCGGCATTTTCTAAGGTGAGTGCCTGTCCTTGTTGCAATAAAGGTAAAACTGCATCTTTGCTAAGATTAGGCCAATACTTTGCATAACCGTAGAATTCCACTACCTGTCCTCTCGCTTGCCATAAAATATTACCTGATTTCGTAATTATCAGAGTTTTACGAAGTTGTGCGGGACGACATTGAGATGCAACTGCTCTTTTCCAAATCATCACATACAGGTTAAACTCATCTTCAGGTAATTCTGCCCGTAACTGTACCGAAGGACGAAAAACATCTGTAGGACGAATCGCTTCATGTGCCTCCTGAGCAGTTTTACTACTACGGTGCTTGGCTACCTGCTGAGGGACATTCTGGGGATCATTTTGTTCCAACCATTTACGCGCACTGGCACAAAAATCAGGACTCAACATCACTGAATCTGTTCGCATATATGTAATTAACCCTGCCTCATATAGCTTTTGGGCTACCTGCATGGTTTTGTCGGGAGCAAATTTCAGCTTTGAACCCGCTGCTTGTTGGAGAGTGGAGGTAGTAAATGGTGGAGGGGGTTGACGATAAACGAGTTTTCCTTCTACGTGAATAATTTGATGGGAATGACGTTTTGCTTCTTCAACTAATCTTGTGGCTTCTGCTTCCGAGAGAACACGCTTAGATTCGGGTTTATCTGGGTTATTACCGACTGCATCATCGTGAGTTTCTGTTTCTGCTTCTGGTGTGTCTGTGGGAGTATTGGCTGTACCTTTGTAAAAAGCCCGGAATCCTTCTTGATAATCTACCCAAACACTCCAGTAATCTTGGGGGACAAAAACCTGAATTTCTCTTTCGCGCTGACAAATTAAGTGTAATGTGGCGCTTTGGACTCTACCTACGCTTTTTGCACCGTTATTTAATGCCCAAACTAGGGGACTACCTTTGTAACCTACCAGCTTGTCGAGACAATCTCGACATAATCCTGCACCGATTAAATTGGTGTCAAGTTTTCTCGGATGTGCAATGGCCGCTTTTACTGCTGATGCTGTAATCTCTGTATAAACTACTCGTTTTGGTTCTCTTAATCCCAGGGTTTCTTTAAGATGCCAAGCAATGGTTTCTCCTTCTCGGTCTGGGTCTGTTGCTAAAACGACTTCATCAACCTGCCTAACAGCGGCTTTTAGTTGTTGAATTGTTTCTTTTGCCCGTTGGTCACGGGGGACATAATTGCAGCGGACACTATTACCATCCATTGTAAATCCCAGTGAATCATCACCATCGTTGCTGAGTTCGCGGATATGTCCACAACTAGCGCGAACAATCCAATCTGCACCGAGAATTTGACTCAGTTTTTTGACTTTTCCGGGTGATTCCACAACTAGGAGGCGTTTGGGCATGGCGCTTGTTTTTTAGCTGCTTTATATAGGATAAAATAAATGACAATATTTTTACAAGAAGTTGGGAATCTGTATTTCTCAACTGTCAGAATCAGGATATATCTCCAATTATAAACTATTACTAAATGTTTTAGTTAGTAGAGAATTTACAAGTTGTAGATGGGTGAATCCAAAATCCAAAATCGGATGACTGCTGCTATATACAAAAATGGTGGGTTACGCTGTCGTTAACCCACCCGAAGAATAGAAATATTGATGTTACTAGAAATTATTTGTTAGGTTGGGGAGTCATCCGCAAATAAGGTTTGATTTCTTGATAACCTTTGGGGAATTTCTCTTTGAGAACTTCGGGATCTTTCAAAGATGGAACAATTACGCAGTCTTGACCATCTTTCCAGTCTGCTGGTGTAGCTACGCTGTAGTTATCAGTTAATTGCAAAGAGTCAATTACCCGCAATAGTTCATCAAAGTTGCGTCCGGTGCTGGGGGGGTAGGTGAAAGAAAGACGCAGTTTTTTGTTGGGATCAATGACAAACACGGAACGCACTGTGATGTTAGCAGCTGCGTTAGGGTGAATCATATCATAAAGGTCAGAAACCTTTTTGTCTGCATCTGCCAGAATTGGGTAGTTGAGGGTGGTGCTTTGGGTTTCTTCGATATCTCCCACCCAGCCGTTATGAGATTCTACATCATCAACACTGAGAGCGATCGCTTTAACGTTGCGTTTGTCAAATTCTGGTTTTAACTTCGCAACTGTGCCTAATTCTGTTGTGCAAACAGGTGTAAAGTCAGCAGGGTGAGAAAACAGCACTACCCAGCTGTCACCTGCCCATTCGTAAAAATCTATGTCGCCGTGTGTAGAGGCTTGTGTAAAGTTGGGTACTGTATCACCAAGACGGAGAGCCATGCGAGATTCCCTGTAATTAGAAAAGATAACTATTTTACTGTGTCATCATGACACAAAACAATTATTATCCCATCGAGATTTCCCAGGTTGCAACAAAATTTTAAATTTTTTAACTCTTGGTGACATTAAAATATACTATTTCATATAATATTTCCAAATTAATTACCCCATATCCACCAAAATTCAGGAGTTTAAGCCTATTTTTTGATAATTTCTTGATAAGCTTGAATTACTTGTTGTGCGATCGCATCCCAACTAAAATTCTGTAAAGCATATTTTTGAGCATTTAACCCCCGTCGTTGACATTCTTGGGGATTTAATAAAGCTGCTGTTAATAACTTCACTATTGATTCTACATCCGTTGTCCCCACCCAACCAGACTCACTATCTAGCACCTGTTGATAAATATGCACTTGATCAGAAATAACTACAGGTGTACCTGCTACCATCGCTTCTGCTACAGCAATACCAAAATTTTCATAGTATGAAGGTAAAACAAATAAATCAGCAGTTTGCAATAAACTTGTTTTTGCTTCACCAGTCACAAAACCAGTTATAGTAGTATGTAATTTTAACTGTGAATTATCAATTTCCAATTTAATTTTCCGTTCATAAATTGGGTCTTGGGGATTCGTACCAGCTAAAACAAAATGAAAATCAAAACCTGTTATTAATAATTTTTCTAATGCCGGAATTAATATATCTAAACCCTTTTTCGGGTCAATGCGAGACATAAATAAAATTACAGGTTTATCACTGGGAATACCAAACTTAATTCTCACATCTTCAGTATTAGTTTTTGGCGGAATCACACCTAAAGGTATCACTAAATCTTTTGTAGTTACTCCAAATCTTGCTGATATTTTTGCTTCTTGTTCGCTGGTAAAATGAATGGCGGCTGCACCTGCTATATTACCACGTTCTAAAAGTGCAACATAAAGGTTTTTTAATTGTTTTTTCTTTTGTAAATCTGCTGGATCAAGTGTTCCCAAGGGACGTAAAATATAAGGTAAGTTTTGCTGACGACAAACAATAGCTGCTGCACTACTAACAGGAGAAAATAAAGCATGAATATGGGCAATATCAAAATTTTTAGCATTATCTTTTAGCCATTTTAGTAAACCCAGAGAAAACTTATATCTGCGAAATGGCGCACAGCGAAAATAAATGATTTCATAACCATCTTTTTTGATGGGAATATTTAAAGGTATATCAAGTGGTTTTTGACCATTATCACCATTACTATCAGTAGTCAAAATAGTAACTTCTGCATTTGCTTTTGCTAACGCTGGTGCTAGTCCTAAAACCATTTGACTAGGACCACCATAAATAAGGGAAATAGAGGGGACAATTTGTAATATTTTCATTGTATAGGCAATAGGGTATGGGGTGTCCCTCGTTCCCATACTCTGTATGGGAATGAATTTTAAAGGCTCTGCCTTTATTTATATCAGAGTCAGAGCCTCTGTGATGGCATTCCCCGTTAGAAATTGGGAACGAGATAATTTTAAAGGCTCTGCCTTTATTTATATCAGAGTCAGAGCCTCTGTGATGGCATTCCCAGCTAGAAACTGGGAACGAGATACAATTATCAATTATCAATTATCAATTGATAAAATTCATACTGTTGTTGAGCTACAGCTTTATTTGTATATTTCTCCATTGCTTTTTGATAACCTTTTTCTCCTAAATTATCAGCTAAATCGGGTTTTTCAATTAACTGCGATAAGCAATTATCTAAAGCTTGATCATCACCTTCAGGGAAGATTAAACCAGCATCACCAATAACATGAGGAATTTCCCCAGAATCAGAACCAATAACAGGTACTTTACAAGCCATTGCTTCAATTAAAACATGACCAAATTGTTCTTTCCAACCTACAGCAGTAAGAGTTTTAAACTTATAAGTAGTTTCTGAAGGCAATACTAAGGTATTCATTAAATTGATATAACTGGCCACTTCATCATGAGGGACACTTTCTAATATGATTAGTTTCTCTTGAATGTTGTTTTCTGTGGCTATTTTTAATATTTCTTCACGTAATTCACCTCTACCTAATAGTAGCAATTTCCAAGATTTATCTTTTATATTTACCAAGGCTTTTAAGAGTGTTAATAAACCCTTTTCCGGTACAAATCTTCCCACAAATCCCACTACAAATTCATTTTGAGAAATTCCTAACTTAGCAGCTAACTCAGGTTGTGGTTGTGGAGTAAAAAGGGTTTCATCTACACCTAACTGGGGCAAGACTTTAATTTCTCCCTCATATCCGCGTTGACGTAAAATGTCAGCCCCATCTTGATTACCCGAAATAATCCCATGACTATGGTTAAGATTATATTTTTCTAATAAGGCTATTGGTAATTTTAATTCGTAGGGTAAATTCCACCACGTAAAAAATACATTCTTGGCTTTTAGTCCTAATAACTGATTTAGAATAATCATTTGTGTATAAGCCAAACCCCTAGAACCTTGTTCGACATGAATAATTTGGGGACGAAATTTTTGGAATAAACTTATTAAGTCAGCCCCAAAGGTAAGCAGTCCTTGATGATTTTGGCTAAAATTAGATATTGGCACTATCTTAAATGCGCCTTCATCACGGTATTCCGTTTCAATAATTCTATTTTGTACTCCTCCTGGTTGCCATTTTTTCGGAACTACAACAGTAACTTCAATTCCTGGCTCTAGTTTGGCTAAAGCCCGTAACTTTTCACAGTTTAGGTCTACTATATAGGTATGACTAGCAATTAAAATTCTCATGGTAGTTTTTGAATATAAAGTGACAAATTTCCAACCCCCAAAAATAGATAAACACAAACAGAACTATTATTTAAGTGATCTTTAATTTATCTGTGTTTATCTGTGTTTATCTGCGGTTTAAATTTTAAACTTGTTTATCTAAACGGCTGTAAATTTGTCCATCATTCCATGCTGATTGAATCATAGTACCAACAGCTTTAAGAAAACCTAACACATAGAAAATACCACGACTCGCAACTTTAATGGGAGAACCACTTTTATAACAAGGTGGGTTGCCGAGAACGTGACAGTCAAACAAACGGCCGTAAAGTCGCAAAGCTTGGGTAAATGTGAGGTTTTTTAACCCTAGTAAAAAATGATTGTGATAGAAGGTAAGTTGATATTCGAGCGATCGCATACTAATATCATGACAACCGCCAGTTTCTTCCCCTAAATGTACTAAGTAAGCTTCTGGATCATACCAAATTTTATACCCAGTCTGTCGAAACCGTAAACAAAAATCCGATTCTTCCCGTACCGCACTACCCCGAAACCTCTCATCAAACTTGACTTCATACTTGGTAAAAACATCCCGACGGAAAGACATATTACAACCCCTAGCAGTTAAAACTTGCTGAGGTTTGATAGTATGTACTAAATCAATATGATACCAAGCAATACCAGGGTCCATTGCTTCTGGGGGTAAATATTCAATTTCCAATTCTCCCCCAGAGTCACCTAATTTCATTCTGTCAAATACCCGACCGGCAACCGCCCCTATTTCCGGGTTTTCCACATAATTTTTCGCATGGGCAGCTAAAAAACCCGGTGTTAATTGTACATCATCATCAATAAATAAAAGAATCTCACCGGATGATCTCCGCACAGCATAGTTTCGCGCCCCTGGTAAACTTGCCCAATCTAAGCTAAACAGCTTAATTTTACCTGCTGCTGCCATTTCGTCTAGGAAAGCTTGTGTTTCGGGTTCGTGGGTTTGGGTTTGATCAACTACCAAAACTTCAAAATGGGGATAATCTTGTTTTAAGACATCAATAATGCTATCCCGGAGCAATTTTTCTCTTCTGTATGTGGGGATAACTACGGAAATTAAGGGGTAATTATTCATAACTGTGATGCTTAAGATTGTAATTAATCAAGCTGGTTTTATTTCAGTATAACCCTGCGGCTGTTGTATAGAGTTGATCAAATAACTCATTTTGTTTTTCCGCGTTATTGACATTTTGTGCTTGGGCTAATGCCCCTGTGCTTAAAGCTTCGTAATGTTCTCGTTTATCGGCTCTATCCAAAAATTTGATAATTTGTTCCAAAGCTGCTTCTGCTAAATAATCGTAAGTACCAGTTAAAATTTGCCAATATTCCTCAGTTTTCAAATTTTCGCCATGTAGCCAATTTTTCCATTCTCTAGATTCATTTAGTGGTAATTCTAAAAGGTATCCATTTTTCCCATGAGTAATTAACTCTGGCAATGCACATATATTAGTTGTAATGGCTGGTGTGGCTACAGAAAATCCTTCAACCAGGCTAAATCCATAGCTATCCTGTAAAGTTGCCATTAGTTGAAAATGACTTTGTGAAAGTAAATCAATTACTTGTTGATTAGGCAGACTTTTATGAAAATTAACATTATCTAAATCCAGTAGCTTTAAATCTTCTGCATACTTGTTTTGATCAGGAAAATCTGTAGGTCTACCTGCACCAATACCCAGCCCAGATATGATATTTATCTTCACAGGTAAGCCTAATTTTTCGGCTTTTTTAGCAACTCTTAAGGCGACAATTCCGCCTTTTCTAGCTAGATGATGTCCTATAAACATCAATTGTAATGGTTGTTTTTCATCGTAAGTTTTAGCATGGTTAACCCTGATCGGGAAGTTGGGATGAATTACGGTTAATTTGTGCTTGATTTTTTCTGCTATATCCCAATTTTCTATATTTTTTGTAATTCGGAATTTAGCAAAATCTGACATGGCAATGATTTTTTGACAGTTGTCTAGTGCTAACCGATTCCTTAAAATGGGGTAAACTGTGGATTCCAGTTTATTTTTAGGATTGCTATATAAAGATGTATGATCTTCAAATGTAATAAACCAAGGTTTATTGGTATATATAATTTTATTGAAAGAGTGAATTACTTCATATCCACCTCTTATTGGTTGCCAAGCCATAAAGCTGGATAAAGGTTTCCACAGCTTTTCTATCGGATACCTGCCAGTGGGAAAGCTTTTGGTTCTAATTAAAGTATGTCGAGAGTTTCTAGGTAAGTTGGGAGTGCGGATATGTTGTGTCCCTGTGATCACTACTTTTACCATTTTTCTATCCTCAGTTTTTCGGAAAGGTTAAAAATTTATTTCTTGATCTATATTTTCAGATTTTGATGAGCTTTTATTGTTATATAGAGGTTTTTTCTTACCTTTAGTATTAACTGTTGTTTCTTCTGGAATTGCTTGTTTATCCAGTGTTGGTAATTTGAAGACTATTCCTGCACACAACCAATAATAAACAGCCACTGGATCGACATCCAGAGGGTAGTAGTAAGTATTGTAACTAATAAATAGTACAAATACCCACATACTAGCACCATAAGTCCGTAGGTTACGGTTTTTTATTGTCCGATATGCCTTAAATGCAGCAATAGTTAGACTGGTAACAAAGACCAGAAAAGCCAGTACTCCGACAATTCCCACTTCATACAGGACTTTAGGGTAATAAGTTTCTACCAATTTGGTTGAACCCAATATCCGGGCTGAGTTGGTTGCTCGACCTAAGCCACTACCTATAGGAGTATGAACACCTTTCCAGTTTTCATAAAATTGGGCAACAATAAATTCTTGTGGGGGTGAGGCATTCCATCGACTGATAAAACTGTCCATCCTTTCTTGGACGACAGTAGGATTAGCGGCCATTGCAATTGCTAGAATGATGGCAAAACCTCCTCCCAAGGGAATAAACTTTTTGAGGTTGACCAATTGACCAGTTAATAACAGCAAAAGCACAAAGCAAACTGGTACTAAAGCTAAGGCAATTCTTTGTCCAGAAACCACTGCGTTAGCAAAGACTAATGCTAAACTAACCAAACTGATCAATCGCCAAATAATAGATTTGTCGCTGAAAGCAGTAGCAAAAGTAAAAAAAGTACCAGAAATCAAGAACCATGCCCACTGCCAAGGGGCAACAAAGGTTCCTGGCAAGCGAATTACCCCTTGCTCTGGAGTATATAATAATGCCCCACCAAAATAGCAACGAGCATCCAGTGATGCTTTAAATAAGGCATCTCCCTCAACCCCCACAGTTCCTTTACATACCCCAATTGTTAGTAGGATATATTGGATAATTCCCAAAACACCACAGATGATAAATAGAACAACCTGAAGACGGGATAAAAACCAAAAGTCCTGCTGTGTGCGAATTAAATAATAGACACAGGTAATCAGGGGTAGATAACCTATAAATACTTTTAATCCCAAGAGTCCTAATCCTATGGGTACTTCCCCTGGAAGATGGTTTAACTGCTGTCCACCATTGATAAACAGCAGTGTGAGCATACAACAGCTAAAAAGGAGCAAAAATGGGGTTTTGATGGCTGGAGGAATCAGGAAAGGTTGGTTTTGCTGTTTGCAGGTTTGCCACACTGCGATCGCAAATGGCACAAAAAAAGCATCTTTAGCTAATTGCAGGATGGGACTGTTACCCAACCAGTAAACAATTGTACCCGCAAAAGGTACGTAGATAACGAAGGCAAATAGAGCAGGGCGTGGGTATTTATAGGAAAGTGTGAGGACTATGATACCTAATACACCAGGTGCGGCTAATTTAATTCCACCGACAAAAAAAAGCACCATTCCTAAGAACAAACCACTACCTATAAGTTTGCCCACCAAGCTTGTAAATTCTTTCCGTGCTTGGGTGGCTTTCCGCTTTTGGGCTAACTCTTCTTTGAGACTCAGAGCAGGTTTGTCTGCTGACGATTGCTTTTTTCCACGCTGAGATTTTCGCTTCGTTTTTGCCATGACTGGAGACTGGGGACTGGGGACTGGGGAGGCTGAGGAAGCAGGGGTAGAACAATAAATTCTTACTCTTGCCTTTTGCCTCTTGCCTTATGCCTTATGCTATGTGTTGCTGAACTTGTGAGACTAATTCCTTTGTCCAATAGTTTACCAGTTCAGTATCAGCAGCTTCTACCATAACTCTAATTACAGGTTCAGTTCCAGAAGCACGGACTAAGATTCTCCCAGTGTCACCCATTGCGGCTTCGGCTTGAGCGATCGCTTTTTGTACTGGTTCGCAATTTTCCCATCCTAACCGTTTTTCTCTGTCTTCTACCCTCACATTTTGTAATAGTTGCGGATAGGTTTGAAAACTTTGATCAACCATTTCCCCTAAAGAAATTCCCGCTGCTTTCACCACTGCGGCTAAATGCAATGCTGTTAATAACCCATCACCAGTAATGCCATAATGATGGCAGAGGATATGACCTGATTGTTCACCACCTAACATCCCCCCAGTTTTTAACATTTCTGCCTGTACATATTGATCACCGACAGCGGTGCGAATCATATTACCACCTAGTTTTTGCCAAGCTTTTTCAAATCCCAGGTTAGCCATGACGGTGGAGATAATCAGGTTATCTGGCAGTTGTTGTTGTGCTTGCAGGTGACGACCCCAAAGGTAGAGAATGTAATCACCGTTAACTTGTCTGCCTGTATTATCTACTGCTAACACTCGATCTGCATCGCCATCAAAGGCAAATCCCATATCAGCGTGATATTCTTTCACCGCTGCTGCCAAAATATCTAGATGTGTAGAACCGCAATTAACGTTAATGCGATCGCCATCTGCTTGATTATGTAAACAAATTACATCAGCACCCATCTGGGTAAATATTAAAGGTGCTAATCCTACAGCCGCACCCCAAGCTAAATCTAAGACAATCTTCATGCCCTGAAGATTTACTTGCGGTTGTAATGGTTGTTGCAATGCTTGTCCGTAATCTGCCACTAATTCTGTCCGTGAGTAATGCCTTCCGCAGTTACTGACACCAACCCCAGGTGCTATTTTACCTCGTAAACCCGCCTCAATTTCCGCTTGTAATCCTTTAGATAATTTCCCCCCACTAGCACCAAAAATTTTAATGCCGTTGTCTTCTGGTGGGTTATGGCTGGCAGAAATCATCACTCCACCAATGGCATCAGTAACGCTGGTAAGATAAGCAACGCAAGGAGTAGGACATAAGCCCAAATACCAAACCTCTAACCCTGCTGCTGTTAACCCTGCACTCAAAGCCATTGCCAGCATATCACTGGAGTTTCTGGAATCTTGCCCCAGAATCACAGGACCCTTTTGTGGCGCATGATCACGTAACACAATACCCGCCCAAAACCCAATTTGCAAGGCTAAGGGCGCACTCAAGAGTTCTCCCACTTTGCCACGAATGCCATCTGTACCGAATAAAGCTGTTGTTGGCAAGGGAATTAAGTTAAGGGCAAAACTAGTTTCAATTCCTGTTGTCAATCCTTCAGATTTGGCAACATAACCCTCAGATATACTGCTTTGACTCCGACTTATAGAAGAAACCATATTTTTCAACACTCCACACCATCACACAGGAGAATAACACTTTCAAACTTTGTTCAACAATTCTGACGAAATCGCCTCTCAACAGTACACCTGTAATCGGTTTTCTTAATGACAGTTAATTTAAACAATGTTATGTCAAGTAAAATTACAGATGGTTATTAATCATTTACATATATCACCGACTCCTATGACAAATCGGGGATCTGCACCAATAATCAGCATAAACAATGCTATCCACTTCTTGATATTTCTGTATAAGATAACACAACCAGGCACATACTTAACGAATTTTAATATAAATTCTCATCATAAGGTTCTAATGTAACGTTTTAGTGGCATTTTTTAGCCCTTGGTAAATCAGAACTTCAGCAGTTAACTTTTTACAGTTGAGAAATTTAACATGAGCAGCAATTTAGCAACCAAATTACGTTTAGGTACAAAGAAAGCGCACACCATGGCAGAAAACGTGGGTTTTGTCAAGTGCTTTTTAAAAGGAGTGGTAGAGAAAAACTCCTACCGGAAACTAGTTGCTAACTTTTATTTCATCTACTCAGCAATGGAAGAGGAGATGGAAAAGCACAAACATCATCCCATTTTGAGTAAAATTTATTTTCCTGAACTTAACCGCAAGCATACCTTAGAACAAGACCTTCATTACTACTACGGTTACAACTGGCGGGAGCAAATCAAATTATCCCCTGCGGGTGAGGCGTATGTAAACCGGATTCGGGAAATCTCGGCTACAGAACCAGAGTTATTAATTGCCCATTCTTATACCCGTTACCTCGGTGATTTATCCGGTGGACAAATTCTCAAAGGTATTGCCCAAACAGCGATGAAGCTGGGTGAAGGTGAAGGAACTGCTTTTTATGAGTTTGCAGATATTACCGATGAAAAGGCGTTTAAAGCTAAGTATCGGCAAAATTTGGATGAAATGCCTATTGATGATACTACAGGCGATCGCATCACAGAAGAAGCAAATGCTGCTTTTGGTGTGAACATGAAGATGTTCCAAGAGTTAGAAGGTAATTTGATTAAGGCGATCGGTATCATGGTTTATAACACCTTGACACGGAAGCGGACAAAAGGTAGCACTGAATTGGTTACTGCTGAGTAATGAGGTGACAGGTTACAGGTTACAGGTGACAGTTTGAAAAGCCTTTCATTGTCACGGCTATTACTAACGAATGTCGAATTATATAGGGGTAATTTCCCTGTGATTGTTTTCTGTGTATGAAAGCAACCGGAGGGAGATTACCCCTAAATTTTGTCATTCAGCAGACGGAATTCTTGCACACCCCGCAGGAAAATTTGATAATATAGCTTATCTTAAATCCTACTTTAGAGAGAAGACACGCGAAACACTTATAAATAGGTACTTTTAATTTCCGTATTTTCTCAAATCTGAATTTGGATTGCTATAGCTGCTGTTGATGCAATGCACAAGAGAAATATGAATTCAAAGAATTTCCAGAAATTAGTAGCACTTGCAAATGAACACGGGATTAATTGCCAAGCAGCCCCAGAAGAGTGCTTGGTTGCATCCTTACCTGGATACGACGATTTCTTATTAGCTTTTACTTGGTCTGGTGCAATTGAAGGAGAGCCATCAGAGCATGAATTAATAGCAATTAGCGTACAGGATATTACTAAACAGAGATTAGTAGCAGCTTGGCAGATTCCGACTTATTTATTTAGCAACGTTTTAAGACAAGCGCAAATGCTTGTAGCTGCTCATATAGATTTTATAAGAGGATAAACAATAGCCTTTAGCTATATCTATATCTCAGGAAATCCCAAATTCTTACCTGAGATACTAGCAAGAGTTCTATGTTTAGTATTTTTACTCAGTATTTACTATCACATCCTATCATGAATCTTGATTGTTAATTTGTGTTCCTAAAGCAGATACAGAATAGTTTTTTAGTTTTGAGATCAACTATTTGGTGAATAGAAAAGTTACATTTTATCGGCTTAATATTGTCATCAACAAGTTGTTTTTAGGTACATATCCAAGGGTAGATACAATCCACCATAAAAAAGTTTAGATTTGTCTGGAACTGTAAAGACATTAGTGAAAAAACATGGCTGACATTGTTGATACCGCTGCAAACGCTGGCTCTTTTAACACCTTAGTTACTGCGGTTCAGGCTGCTGGTTTAGTTGATACTCTCAAAGGTCCAGGACCATTTACAGTTTTTGCACCTACTGATGAGGCATTTGCTAAACTCCCAGCAGGTACGGTAGATGCTTTACTGAAAGATATTCCCAAGCTCAAGAAAATTCTGACTTATCATGTTGTTGCTGGTAAGGTTTTAGCAGCAGATGTAGTTAAGCTCAAGTCAGCTACCACTGTACAGGGTTCAGATGTGAAAATTGACGCTTCTCATGGTGTCAAAATAAACGATGCTAATGTTGCAACACCAGATGTTGCTGCTGATAACGGCGTTATTCATGTCATTGATACAGTTTTGATTCCTGCGTAAGCAAGCCTTTAGATAGAGAACACATTTATGGGGCAGTGATTAACTATAGTCGCTGCCCTATATTGTTATATATGGATATTTATGAGCATTCCAACCGATATCTAAAACTAAAGGCAAAAACGATGTATTAACTAACAGCAAAGTTTGTATATTGTCTGATTTTAGGATGACGAAAACCAAGTACAATATCCTGTGCAGGAACACCTGCTGCTATAAAATCATTAGCAATACCTTCTTCTGTATCATCATATTGAATCCAAATTTTATGATCAATCAAATCTACGTGAATAGGTGTGGTATGTAGATATTGATCATCATTCCAACCAATATCTAAAACTAGATAACGTCCATGTTCATCATCAAATAAAACTTGGGAATTATAACCATCAGGTATAGAAGCACGATATTCGGCGGTTTCTGTTAATATGCTTTTGATGATTTGTTGATATTTTAACTTGGTATCCATTCTACTATCTCCTCATTTTTATCATCAAATACAATCTGATAGTGGAAATATTGAGTAAAAAATAATACGTTAATTATACACCGTAATAATTTATAGTTAATTTAAAGCTATTAACGTTCTAATAGTTACATTCATTGTGACTACTAGAAATATTATATATTGACTTTGATACTATATATGATATCATTAGATATAGTACCTGAGAGTTAAAGAAACAAACATGAAAAAATTTAAAATTCAAGGAAAATTCATAAATTATGTCTCAAACAGACAAACTCATTCAGTTATTTCTCTCTCACCCTGTTGAGGTAAGATTTGAAGACGTAAGACGTATTTTAATAGCATTCGGTTTTGAAGAAGTTCGATCTAAAGGAAGTCATCACACTTTCCGTCATGAGGATGGAAGGATGCAAGTTGTACCCAAGAAAGAAGGACAAAAAGTAAAAGGAATTTATATTAAGCAGATTGTAAAACTGCTCAAATTAGAGGAGTAGTATGTCTAAGAAAAATAAAACTGAACGTGAGTCACTGGAATTTTACTTGAATTTGAAATATCCAGTTACACTTTACCCTGATCCTGATGGGGGATATGTAGCAGAAATTAAAGACCTTCCGGGATGTATGACTCAGGGAGAAACGACAGATGAAACGTTATTTAATATTGAAGAAGCACGTAGTTTGTGGATAGAAACAGCTTACGAATATGGAGATGAAATTCCCTTACCTTCAACTCAAGTTCAATACAGTGGTAAGGTTTTACTACGGATACCCCGATCATTGCATGAGAGATTAACAGAAAATGCGGAGAAAGAAGGAGTTAGTCTTAATCAATATCTTGTGTTTTTGTTAAGTGAAAGAAATGCTGTTAAGTCTCTGAGAATGGCAAATGTTAAGTAGGAATCTTTTGATATAAGTTAAGATTTTGGTTAAACTTTCACTCTCAAAAATTTGATGAATACTAATAGCGATCGCTAGTTAACGCATTTTTGTGAAAACAAGGCGATCGCTATTTTGATTAAACTTTGTTTATTCTCTTTTGAAATTAGGTTAAAATCCGAATATTGGTAATTTTAGGTATAAAAACTAGATTATGGCGAATGAGGAGCATTTGGCAATACTGAAGCAAGGGGTAGAAGTTTGGAATAGTTCGAGGCTAATGAAATCTCTATATAGTTTTAATGAAATCGTAACATATGACCTCAGTGGTTCTGACCTGAGTAATACTAAACTGAGTGGGGCTAACCTGAGTGGGGCTAACCTGAGTCGAACTACTCTCTGTTTGACTAATTTTTTTGTGACCGATTTCAGTGAGGCTGATCTGAGTTTAGCTGATCTTAGTTTCACTAACCTCGTAAGTGCTAACCTAAGTGGGGCTAACCTGAGTGAGAGTAATCTCTCGTTTGCTAACCTCGCAGGTGCTAACCTGAGTGGGGCTAACCTCGCAGATGCTAACCTGAGTGGGGCTAACCTCGCAAGTGCTAACCTGAGTGGGGCTAACCTCACAGGTGCTAATCTCAGTTGTGCTAACCTGAATTGGGCTGATCTCAGTTGTGCTAACCTAAATTGGGCTAATTTGAATAACGCGCAAATAATCGAGACAAATTTGCACAATGCAAATCTGACAGGTGCTTGTATAAAAAATTGGCATATTAACAATGAAACAAAATTAGATGATGTATTTTGTGAATATGTATATCTGGATTATAATAAAACACAACGCCGACCTACATACGGCAAATTTCTACCTGGAGGATTTGCCAGTTTATATACAAAAATTATAGAAAATACTACTTTAATTTTAAGCAAAGCTCTCGAATTAGAGAATACTATCAATAATCAAGGAGTTCAATTTTATTCAAACCCAAAAATTCACATTTGGGAAAAACTAAGGTTTCGCTCAGAAACAGAAATCAAAATTGCTGAAGCATTATATCGCACTAGAGTTCTATTTTTACCCAACTCCTTAGCACGACTCACCACACCCAAAGGTAGAGAAAATACAGAAGCTGATTTTCTCATTTGTTATAACGGTAAATGGGGAGTTTTGGAAGTTGATGGACCCTTTCACACCGCCGAACGTAGAGTTGAAGAACAAGAAAGAGAACGCATTTTTAAGAAAAACGGGATCAAAGTTGTAGAAAGATTTGATGCCCAAAGATGTTATAACAATCCTGATGAAGTAGTGCAGGAATTTTTCAAAATGATAGAAATTGGATATTCTTAAAATAAAGCATAAAGAAGATAAAGAAGATCCCCGACTTCTTTTTTAATCTTGCAAATAAATTGTAAATTGATCTAAGAAGTCGGGGATCTGGATCTTGTGGTAAAATTGAATTCAAAACCACACACAAAACATGGCCACAAAAATCCCCGTTACCGTCATCACAGGCTTCTTAGGAAGCGGTAAAACCAGCCTGATCCGTCACCTCCTCCAAAACAACCAAGGACGACGTATAGCAGTATTAGTCAACGAATTTGGCGAACTGGGGATAGATGGTGAATTATTGAAATCTTGTCAAATTTGCCCGGAAGATGAAACAGAAGCAAATCAAGAAACTCCAGAAAATACTAATATATTTGAACTAACAAACGGCTGTTTATGCTGCACCGTTCAAGAAGAATTTTACCCGACAATGCGGGAATTAATTAAACGCCGAGATAGTATTGATTGTATTATCATTGAAACCTCTGGTTTAGCCTTACCAAAACCCTTAATTAAAGCCTTTCGTTGGCAAGAAATCCGCAACGCTGCTACAGTAGATGCAGTAATTACAGTTGTAGATTGTGCTGCGGTTGCTGCGGGAACATTTGCTAGTGATTTAGATGCGATCGCTGCACAAAGACAAGAAGATGATAGTCTAGAACATGAAACACCATTACAAGAATTGTTTGAAGATCAACTTGCTTGTGCAGATTTAGTGATTTTGAATAAAACTGATTTAGTTGATGATCAACAAAAATCCCAAGTCCTAGAATTAGTCAAGCATGAATTACCTAGAGTTGTGAAAATTGTCTCTAGTGATTATGGTAAATTAGACCCATCTATATTATTAGGATTTGCAGCCGCAGTTGAAGATAATTTAGATTCACGTCCTAGTCATCATGACACCGAAGAAGACCATGATCATGATGATGAAATTAACTCAACTCACGTCATTTTAGACCGCACATTTGACCCAGAAAAGCTACAAGCAAGATTAGAAAAACTGGCACAAGAACAAGAAATTTACCGAATTAAAGGTTTTGTCGCAGTTGCTAATAAACCCATGCGGTTAGTTATGCAAGGTGTAGGAAATAGATTTGATAAATTTTATGATCGTCCTTGGAAACCAGAAGAAGCAAAACAAACCAGTTTAGTTTTTATCGGTCGTGATTTACAATCTTCAGAAATAGAATCTCAATTAGTCGGTTTGTAAGTAGTAATCATCTTTCAGCTAGATTAATTTTTCCTCTTATCTCATTACTGTCACCTGTCAACTGTCAACTGTCACCTAATATTATGAATATCACAGATTTGTTTAACGTTGCCAATTTGTTTGTTTTGCCTTTTTGGGCTTTAATGATTTTATTACCCAACTGGAATGTCACCCGCAAGGTAATGGAATCTTATTTACCTTTTGTAATTTTAGCTGCTGCATATTTGTATTTATTTGTCACCAGCATTACTCCAGAAAACGCCGCTGCTTTATCAAATCCTCAATTAGCAGATATAGCCAGGTTTTTTAGTAATGAAACAGCCGCTGCTACAGGTTGGATTCATTTTCTGGTAATGGATTTATTTGTAGGTAGATGGATTTATTGGGAAGGACAAAAAACAGGTATTTGGACAATTCACTCTTTGGCTTTGTGTTTATTTGCAGGCCCTTTAGGTGTGCTTTCTCATGTTTTCACCTATTGGATTTCAAAAGCCTTTTCTAAAAGTTCTGAAGGTGAAGATGTGACGGTAGAAGAAAAAGCTGCCGTTAATTAAATTAATAACTGAGAATCCACAAAAACTGTAGGTAGGGGTTTAGCATTGCCCACAGGTGTCAACTTAAGTTCAAATCCTTACCATATCTCGTATCTCGTTATCTCGTTCCCAGTCTCTGGCTGGGAATGCCATTACAGAGGCTCTGCCTCTGCTTTAATAGAAGGCAGAGCCTTCTAGAATTCATTCCCATACAGAGTATGGGAACGAGGAGAACGAGAAGAGTGAAATCCTCTTTTTACAAGGCTTTTACGTTAAGTTGACTTCAATGAGCATTGCCAAACCCCGACAATATCTGGCATAATGCTTAATTCAATTAAGCAGCGTGCGCTGTTCTATAGTCAGCATCTAACCAACAGCGTGGTAGTTTTTCTCCTGATGGAAAAACTAAATTGTCCTTTCTGTAGGTCTCTGTTTCCTGCTCTTCTTGCCCTTCTTGGTCTTTAGCGTGTACAATCTCAGTATTAGGGTCAATTAGTTCTTGAAAATCAACAATTTTGACTAAATCGCTGCTATCTTTAAGTTGTAAAAACATACAAAAAATGCTCCATTAATTGTTTTATCTACTGTTGAAGGCAGTGTGAATTTCAAACGCAGAGTTAAGCAGATGAAGAGGTAAATAGATATAGCAGATTGCAGGTAAATGAAGTAAAGACTTCTAGCTAAAATCAAATCAAGTGGGTTTTACTCCTGACTCCTGCTCTCAGTTACATTTCCCGCTGATACTTTTCTAATATATCAACCAAGTTTACTTGACATTGTAGAGGTAATAAATCAATCAAAGGTAGTTCTTTTCTACCACCACCAATTTTCACGGGGATGGATGCTAATAATTGCAAAACTCGCTCTTCATTAACGCTGTGGGAAGTAATTAAAGGATACAATTGTTCAGCCACAATAGTATGCAGTTTGGCATCCTCTAGATAAAGATGCCATTTAGCAATATCGATATAGACACTTTCACCAATTTCTGATGCCAGGGACTCTAGTAACTCCGTGGTATTAGTTTTAGCCATAAATATAACCTCATTCTCAGTAACAGTGGGATATCTGAGCTTATTTCACATTATGGCGCATCTAGTTAGGCTATATCCACTACCATCGGTTACAATTGCTCCAGCGTCAGCACTCACTCTTCAGGTTGATGTGGGTGGTGTTTCTGAGTAATTAGCGATCGCACTAATATAAATTAGATGCAGCAATATTACTCCTACCCAACCTAGAGTCAAAGGTGTTAACCATTCCCAGGATGTCGCTTTCAAGATGTGGAAAAACCACAACCCAGAATTAACAGTAGCAGCAACAGCTACATGGAAAGCAAAATTCATCCGGTCATCTAACTTGCGGAAATCTGGATCTTTGCGATCTGGTTTGCGTGGCCAACGAGGAGGCATAAATAATAATATTTGTGAATTTGTTACAGATGTTAACACATCCTACTCATTTTAAGGTTTTTAGGGATTAATTACTCACAGAATTACATCGAAGTAACTGAATTTTCCCAAGCAGACTCTATAGTCTCCAGTAACTGAGGAATATCATAGGGTTTAGTTACCCAATGGGAAATTCCTAAAGAAGAAGCTAATTCCTCTGAATAACCATAAGCTGTAGCGAATATAACAGCTAAACTAATTCCTTCTAACTGGAGTTGTTGGAAAACCTCCACCCCTGTTAATTCCGGCATTCTATTATCTAAAATCAACAAATTAGGTTGATACTTAACTACTATTTCTAAAGCTTCTTTTCCATCCTTTGCTTCTTTAACTTCCCATCCTTCTTGCTCAAGCAAAAAAGCGAGCATTTCTCGACTATCATCATCATCATCTGCAATCACAATTTTACGGTTGTCTAAATTCTTATTCATCATAAATTCTGTTATCCTATTTTCTATTTTAGGGGTATATAAAAAACGTAACTAGTTGGCATTGATTGAGAAGTATTTAATCCAGGAATTGAAGTAAAACTGACTTGGGCTAATTCAGAATTAGGCATCATGATCGCTGCAACCTTCAGCGTTCCCCCTTTACCTGCACTCTCAAAAGCTTGCAGAAAATAGCGGAGTAATTGGCGTGAAAGACTTCTCAAATCGGTTGTTACTGTAATTTCTTCTTGCCAGTCAGTGATAACTTCAACCTTGCGAATTGCAGCTTCAGTTGATAACAGATCAACTAAACCTCCCAGAATATCAGTGAGTGATATAACTTGAACTGTGCCAACATCGAATGATGCTAAATTGCGCCAAATCTCAGCACGTTGACGAAATAGCTGAATTGATTTTTCTGCCTGTTGAATTAATTTCATGGCATAATCTAAGCGATTAACAGCTAACATCCGAGAACTAATCTCTAATTTTAAACGTGCTGCCTGATGTCCTTGGACAATATCCTGACGTAGTTCTTCTAATGACTGATAATCATCAGCATTAGATGTTAACACACGGTGAATATTTTTTTCCAAATTTGCTATTATAAATTCTGCTTCAATACCTCTAGAAGCACACAAAAATATTTCTTTCAATCGCTGCCTAGCAAGAGGAGAACGCAGGGAAATACTTAACACACCAATAATTTCCTGTTTTTCGTTACGCAGGGGAATTCCTTGGCAAGTAAAAGGATGAAATCCTTCAATAAAATGCTCTGCTGCCACAATTTCCACATAGTTTTCTTCAGCTAAAGTAGTACCAATACCATTAGTACCCGCTACAGCTTCTGATAGCAAAGAACCAGGACTAGGAAATGATTCTGAACCGTGTATAGTTTGCTCATCCCCAATTAAATCTAATAAAATCGCATTGGCATCACTTAACATTACCGCATGATGTTCTTGCCCCGCAGCCTGGGATAAATTGCGGAAATAAGGACGAACTGCATTAATCAAATAACTATGTTTCTCTATCAACCGTTCCGTCTCCAAGCTGGAGAGTTTTTCAGCTTGTAGCGCGTGGGGGTTAGCTCCTTGCAAGTGCGCTCTTTCCCAAGCACGATAGATTTCTGTGCGTAACATCTCAGCACGAATACCACCTGTGACTCTGTAGATACGTCCTGCTTCTAAAGTATTAATTCCTGGGGTAGACATGGCTTTTAACTAAACATTTTTTTGTCACTTTTTTTTAACTGTTTTAAGTAAGTGGGCGTTAAAAATTGTCGTTATGACAAGGGAACAGGGAACTCTTAACAGGGAACGGGGAAGAGGGTTTTGGTGAATTTACTTTTTGTTACATACTACTCTTCGAGAAGCCGCTACGCGTCTACGGTTTTTTCCCGCCGACTTACTTAACACAATCTTTGAACATAGCCAGCAGTCAATAAAAGGCTGTGGGATATGTGTTGTGGGGTGTTGCAAAAACAATTTAATTTTACGAAAAGTTTGTTCATAAATAATATCATTTTTCAAGTATCAGACAAAAGGAATAATCTCAGATTTTTCAGATATTATTGAGTGAATAAAACTCAAACAACATCAACAATTAAACCAAATTCTTATCAACCAAATGGATGGCTTTTTCATTTTGTTAATTTAACAATTATTCATCTTTTTGATAGAGGCAGTAAATCAATTCAATTATGAAAATTGAAAAACCCATCAGAGCCTTGAGAGGTTGATGAAAATGACTAAAGCCAATCCAGTTGCAGTTCAGAAACATTTGAAAGGTGTTGACTATCCCGCTGGTAAGCAAGAATTGATTAAACACGCTCGGCAGCAGGGTGCTGGTCGTGATGTACTCTCACTATTAGAGCAATTGCCCGAAGATGAAGAGTATGATAACCCAGCGGACCTCAACAAAGCTATAGGTAAGATTCAGTAGATTAGGTAATGGGTAATGGGTAAACGGTAATGGGTAAACGGTAATTACCAATCACCAATTACCCAATCTAAAATTTAAAATCTAAAATTGGTATAATCACCTGATTTACCACCAGTCTTGCTGACTAAACTAATGGATTCAATTTGAATCGACTTTTCTAAAGCTTTAGCCATATCATACAAAGTTAGAGCCGCAACAGAAACAGCCGTTAAAGCTTCCATCTCTACACCAGTTTCCGCCTTAGTTTTGACTGTGCCATAAATTTGATAACCAGGTAGTTGCTCATCTGGCTTGATATCAACAGTAATTTTCTGTAAAGGCAAGGGATGACAGAGGGGAATTAAATTAGCTGTCTGTTTAGCGGCCATAATACCCGCTAACCTAGCGGTTGCCAAAACATCCCCTTTAGGAGCATTTCCCGCTTGAATGGCTGCAAATGTTTCTGGCAGCATCCGCACTCTAGCAGTAGCCACAGCTTCGCGGACAGCGACGACTTTGCCAGACACATCAACCATTTGCGCCTCTCCCTGAGAGTCGAGATGAGTAAGTTGAGAAGAATTTGAAAAAATATCTTGCGTCATTTGCAAAGTATGTGTTATTATAAGAGTCGTTGGTTAAGGGCGTGTAGCTCAGTGGACTAGAGCACGTGGCTACGGACCACGGTGTCGGGGGTTCGAATCCCTCCTCGCCCGTTCAATAACAATAATTGCACAAACTCTGTAATAGGGTTTGTGCATTTTGTTTTTAGGTGGCAGGGAACAGGGAACAGGTGACAGTTAGAAAGTTCATATTCCTATCTCCTTACATCCCATACCCTACACTCTGCTTTTCAAAGCATAGGCATCTTCACCACGACCAAAGGCAAAGCGGAGAGACTGGGAGATATTTTGACTTGACTGGGTGACAAAAATCAGGATAGCCAGGACAGTTAAGCCGGTCGCAAAACCAAACATACTGCGATAGCCGAGTTGCTGGGCTATAGAACCCACAACCGGACCTGCTACAGCTAGTCCAATATCGAAACCCATTAAAGATACGCCAAATATTCGCCCTCTTTCATGGGGTAAGGCTCTATCTGTCATCATTGCAGAAATCATGGGAATAGCAGTACCAGAAGCCGCACCTTCAATAACTGCTCCTACTAAGAAAATTAAGGCGCTGTTTGCCTGCCAAATAAATACCAATGCGAAAGTATAAGCAACCAGGCTGAAAGTTACAAATAAACCACGTCCATATTTATCAGAAGCTTTACCAGCAAACAGTCTAATACTAAAACTAGATATAGCAGCGGCTGTAAAAAACAACCCCGCATTTAAATCCACTCCGGTTGATTTGATATATAACGCGATAAATGTATGTACACTGCCCAAAGATAAACCTATTAGTAACAAGACAATAGCAGGTACACGCACACGGGGACTGATTAGTAATTGCCAAAATCCATCATCAATGCTGTTTACGGGTTTTTCAATCACAGGTGGATTGACAATGGGCAAGATACATAGTAAACCCAAACTACCTGAAACAGCAGAGAAAATAAATAATGGAGTATAACCAGCTACTGCCATTAAATATCCACCTATAGCCGGGCCAAGTGCCACACCGATGGGATTCACCAAACTCATATAACCGATGACTTCACCGCGACGGTGTTCTGGTGCTAAATCTCCTACTAAGGCGATGTAAGCTGTACCAAAAGCGGCAATACTGATGCCATGAAAGGCACGAATTACCATTAAAGGTATAAGTGATTTTACTACTAAATAACCCAAGGGTGCGATCGCAGCAACTGCCATCCCAATCAGCAACACAATCTTTCTGCCCCGACGGTCTGCTAACATTCCCACTTGGGGGCGAAATACTAGCATTCCAATGGCAAAGCTGCCCATCACAATCCCAATTTGTTGCTTACTTGCCCCAAGAGACTCAATATATAAAGGTAAAGTAGGCAACAACGAAGCTAAACTTGACCAGAATAATAAACCCGCAGCAAATAATATCAGCAGGTTGCGCCGCAGATTAGCGTCAAAAGTATCAAAAGCTTTCACGGCAGATGCAATTTAATGCTAAGTAATTTGTCTTTCTATTGTTACGTTACTTAACATTTTTTGCCACAACTTCCCGCACCCGATATATCGGCCTTCCCTGAGATTCATGATAAGTACGCATCAGCAATTCTGCCAAAAGACCGAAGCAAAACAACTGCACACCTGTTACCAGCAATAAAACCGCCAAAATTAGCAAAGGACGATTACCGATATTGGCCTGAAAAGCCAGTTTAACGAAAGTTAAGTAAATTCCTATTCCTCCCCCAGCAAGCATAGACAACAAGCCCAACAGCCCAAAAACGTGCATAGGACGGGTGAGGAACTTTTTCATAAACAGAATAGTTAACAAATCCATTAACACCCGGAAAGTACGAGAAATTCCATACTTACTTTTGCCAAAGCGTCGCGCATGATGACGCACAGGTAATTCTGTAATTCTCGCCCCTTCGATATAAGCTAAAGCTGGTAAAAAACGGTGTAATTCCCCATAAAGGTTCATATCTGCAACTAATTCTGCACGATAGGCTTTGAGAGAACAACCATAATCATGAATATAAACGCTAGTAGTGCGACGAATTAACCAATTAGCAATTTTTGAAGGAAGCAACCGATTTACCGCCCCATCTTGGCGATTTTGCCGCCAACCACTCACCAAATCATAACCCTCATCCAATTTTGCCAATAACATGGGGATATCAGCGGGGTCATTTTGCAAATCAGCGTCTAAAGTAACAATTGCTTGGCCTGTGGCATAATTAAAACCAGCCGACATAGCCGCAGTTTGTCCGTAGTTACGCCGCAAAATCACTGCTTTTAAATCAGTGCGAATTTGTGCTTGTTCCTTGAGAAATTCCGGTGAACCATCAGTAGAACCATCATCTACACAGATAATTTCATAACTCACCTCACTAGCAACCAGAGTAGAAGAAATCGCCTCCAGTAACAAAGGCAAGCTTTCTACTTCATCTTTAATCGGTACAACTACGGATACATCTGGTAATGAGTGATTGGTAATGGGCGATTGGTGATTGGTAATTGGTAATTGGTAATTGGTCATAGGAATATTAAAACAGTTAGCTGGTTCCCAGTCTCTGACTGGGAATCATATCATAGAGGTTCTGCCTCTAGTGTCATTAAAGGCAGAGCCTTGTAGAATTCATTCCCATACAGAGTATGGGAACGAGAAATTATGAATTACCAACATAGCTTTTCACAACTCTACCAGCACCACGTAATTGTTGATAATAAGCCTGACTGACTTTATCACCTTGTTCCGAAAGTTCATCAATACCTATTCCGTTGCGTCCTTGTTCTTTTCCCGAACTGTGAATATAGCAACCATCACCTAAATACAAACCTACATGAGTTGCTTTTTGAGGAGTGCCAAAAAAGATTAAATCACCTGGTTGTAATTCATTAATATTAATTGCTTGGGTGAAAGCTTCTTGTTGATAGGCATCTCTAGGTAGCCAAACACCGACAGATTTAAAAGCGGCTTGCATTAAACCAGAACAATCATAATTTGGTGCAACTGTTCCACCCCAAAGGTAATAATTATCTTGTTGTTTTGCTGTTTGCATAAAGGCGATAATTTCGGGTATGCGTTGTTGAATTTCTGTGGCTGAGATAAATTGAGGTTGATATATTGTTGCTGTTGGTTGGAGAAATTGCAAATCTGGAACAGATAACCATCCTGGATAGTTATCTTCACATAAACAAACTGCAAATGCTGTATCTTGATGATTTGATGTGATTTTTAAATGTCGTCCTGTTGCGGCTTGGGTTGCTAAACGGACACATTCAGGAGAATCATAGATATTTAGGTCAATGTTACAGTGATATTCTTTGGTGGGGGAATGGGGAATTGGTAGGTTTAAAGACATGATTAATATTATCTGAATTAGGATTTACAGGATTATATAATCAATATATTGTCAGAATCAGGATTTCAGGATTTCAGGATTTACAGGATTATATAATCAATTATTGTCAGAATCAGGATGTCCAGGATTTCAGGATTTACAGGATAATACAATAAACTATTCTGCTTAATTTTTAAATCCTCATTTTGTCAAAATTAGAATGTATTGCTAAAGCTGCCGTAAGAGATCAAAGATTCAAGTATAAACAAGATAATACAATAAACATCCTGTACATCCTAAAATCCTGGATATCCTGATTCTGACTATTTCACATCATCACACAACCGCTTATCCTCCTCACTCAAACCCACACTAGGATTTTGCAAATAATCCTGCAACCAATCACAACCATCCACAAGTAACCGGTCTAAATCCCGTACAGGCCACAACCACGCTGTCTTGTCATCGGATGCCGTAGCAATGGTTTTGCCGTCCGGGCTGAAACTCACACTTAAGACTGTACCCTGATGCCCCTTAAATTCCTGTATCTGTTGCCCCTGCAAGTTCCACAACCGCGCTGTTTTGTCAGAGGATGCGGTAGCAATGGTTTTGCCGTCCGGGCTGAAACTCACACTCCAGACAGCATCCTGATGCCCTTTAAATTCCTGTATCTGTTGCCCCTGCAAGTTCCACAACCGCGCTGTCTTGTCTGAGGATGCGGTAGCAATGGTTTTACCGTCCGGGCTGAAACTCACACTTAAGACTTCACCCTGATGTCCCAATTCCTGTAGCAGTTGCCCCTGCAAGTTCCACAACCACGCTGTCCCGTCTTGGGATGCCGTAGCAATGGTTTTACCGTCCGGGCTGAAACTCACACTTAAGACTGTACCCTGATGCCCCAATTCCTGTAGCAGTTGCCCCTGCAAGTTCCACAACCGCGCTGTTTTGTCTAATGATGCCGTAGCAATGGTTTTACCGTCCGGGCTGAAACTCACACTTCTGACTGTACCCTGATGCCCCTTAAATTCCTGTAGCAGTTGCCCCTGCAAGTTCCACAACCGCGCTGTCTTGTCATCGGATGCCGTAGCAATGGTTTTACCGTCCGGGCTGAAACTCACACTATTGACATTAGCCTGATGCTCTTTAAATTCCCGTAGCAGTTGCCCATACAAGTTCCACAACCGCGCTGTCTTGTCTGAGGATGCGGTAGCAATGGTTTTACCGTCCGGGCTGAAACTCACACTCCAGACCAAACCCTGATGCCCCTTAAATTCCTGAATCAGTTGCCCCTGCAAGTTCCACAACCGCGCTGTTTTGTCAGAGGATGCGGTAGCAATGGTTTTGCCGTCCGGGCTGAAACTCGCACTCCAGACAGCATCCTGATTCCCTCTAAATTCCTGTATCTGTTGCCCCTGCAAGTTCCACAACCGCGCTGTCCCGTCTAGGGATGCGGTAGCGATGGTTTTGCCGTCCGGGTTGAAACTCACACTATAGACAGAAGAATACTGATTCCCTCTAAATTCCTGAATCAGTTGCCCCTGCAAGTTCCACAACCGCGCTGTATTGTCTGAGGATGCGGTAGCGATGGTTTTGCCGTCGGGGCTGAAACTCACACTATTGACATTAGCCTGATGCTCTTTAAATTCCTGAATCAGTTGCCCCTGCAAGTTCCACAACCGCGCTGTATTGTCTGAGGATGCGGTAGCGATGGTTTTGCCGTCGGGGCTGAAACTCACACTTAAGACTGTACCCTGATGCCCCTTCAATTCCTGAATCAGTTGCCCCTGCAAGTTCCACAACCGCGCTGTATTGTCTGAGGATGCGGTAGCGATGGTTTTGCCGTCGGGGCTGAAACTCACACTATTGACATTAGCCTGATGCTCTTTAAATTCCTGAATCAGTTGCCCCTGCAAGTTCCACAACCGCGCTGTATTGTCTGAGGATGCGGTAGCGATGGTTTTGCCGTCCGGGCTGAAACTCACACTTAA